>JAYUDU010000001.1:0-2871 GCA_043739605.1 Acidimicrobiales bacterium
GCTGCGTCGCCGGGGCCAGCGGGCGCGTCCGACGGCAGCGACGGCTTCCGGCGGAAGAGGGCCACGGTGAAAACGTACCCGGAGGCGCCGCCCGATGACAGCGCCCGCGCCCCGACGTCACCCGGCGAGGTGTCCGTTGACGACCTCGATCTGACGCGTGATCCGCAACGACTCGAGCAACCGCCGATCGTGGGTGACCACCACGAGGGTCCCTGCATAGGCGTCGAGCGCCAGCTCGAGCTGCTCGATGGCCTCGACGTCGAGATGGTTCGTCGGCTCGTCCAACACGACAAGGTTGACGCCTCTCGCGACCAGAACGCCAAGCATCGCCCGGGTTCGCTCACCCGGCGACAGGTCGGCTCCCGCTCGAGCGATGTGGTCTGCGCCGAGACCGAGCTTGGCAAGCAGCGATCGCGGCTCCGATCCCTCAAGGCCCGTCGCGCCGGTGAACGCCGCCATCGTCGGGGTCGGCCCGCAGAACATGGCGCGCGACTGATCGAGGGTGCCGACGACGACACCGGGACCAAGCCGCCGAGACCCGGACGCGAGATCAACGGTGCCGAGCAACGCCGCCAACAGCGTGGACTTGCCGCCTCCGTTGGGACCGGTTACCACCACCCGGTCTTGCCAGCCGAGGTCGAGATCGACAGGTCCCAACACAAAGCCGCGTGGCGGCGTTCCGAGATGGACGACCGCTCCGTCGAGGCGGCACACGTCGTCGCCGCTGCGGCCAGGGTCACCGAACGACAGCTTGAGCTCCCACGGCTCGAACGGCTTGTCGACGGCGTCACGCTCCAACCGCTCCAACGTGCGCTCGGTGATCTTCACCTTGCCGGCCAGCTTCTCTGTCCGATTCTCGGAGAATCCCGCCGCCTTCTTATCGTTGTCCTTCGGGCTCTTCTTGGCCTTGGCCACACCGGTGACGGCCCAGGTCCGCTGACTCTGCAGTCGTTGGCGGAGGCGACTGCGCTCGCCCACGTACGCCTCGTAGCCGGCAGAGGCCTGACGGCGGGTGAGGTCTCTGGCCGCTTGCCAGTCTGACCACGTACCAGCGTGCTCGGCGGCCCGCTTCGTGCCCGGCTCGATCTCGAGCACACGATCGATCGTGGCGTCCAGGAAGGCCCGGTCGTGGCTCACCACCACGACCCCGCCCGCCAGGCCAGCCAGAAACCGTTCGAGGCGGTCGAGTCCGGCGAAGTCGAGGTCGTTGGTCGGCTCGTCCAGCAAGAACACGTCGAAACGGGAGAGGAGCAGTGCTGCCAACGACGCCCGCGCTTGTTGGCCGCCGGACAACGAACCGACCTCGACATCGAGGGCCCGCACCGGCAACCCGACGTCATCGAGCACGGCACCGAGGCGCGCGTCGAAGTCGTCACCACCGAGCGCGAGGAACGTGTCGAGCGCGTCGCTGTACGCGCCAAGCGTCGCCTCAGACGCGTCGCTGGCCAGGCGCTCGGTCAGCGCGTCGAAGGCTGCCTCCGCAGCTGCGACACCCGTCCGCCGGGCCAGGAAGGCGCGCACATCTTCACCCCCTCGTGCCTCTCGCTCTTGGGGAAGAAGGCCGACCGTCATCCCGGCAGGAGCGCGGTCGACGCGACCGCGGTCGGGCGTGACCGAGCCGGCGAGGATCCCGAGGAACGTTGTCTTGCCGACGCCATTTGGTCCGACGAGCCCAATCCGGCTGCGAGGACCGACGCTGACAGAAACTCCACCAAGCACCAACTGTCCGCCGCGAGCGAGATGGATGTCGGTGGCGCTCAGCACTGGTCGTGCCCGCCGATCACGGCGCCTTGGTGCCCGACATCTGCTGCAGCAGGGCGAATGCGGTCGCGGGGGCCTCGGTGACCTGGTCGGCGGAGGGCGCGGTGATGGGGTCCCCGATGTCGAACGACGTGACGCGAAGCTCGCTATCGACGGAGGCGCCGGCGACATCGACGCGGTAGCGGAACAGGCGGAGCCGGCCTGCGTCGTCGACTCCAACGGTCGCAGTTGTCGGCGCGATGCCCGCAAGCGCAGTGGCGGCGGGACTCCCCGCCGGCGCTATCGAGAGCTTCGAGAGATCGAGGGCGACCTTGAACGTGTGGAGGGTCACCCCGTCGACGCGTTCTGTTCCGGTCGACGTCGGTTCTGCAACGATGGCAGCGAGATACGCCCCAGCCTGCTGAGACTGCGACGCGAACGCCTTGCGCTGCTCGACGGGGAGAACGAGATGCAGCCATGGGCGGGTGGGGCTGGTCGTCAAGCCGGGTTGGTTGATCCCTGGAGGCAACTTCATCCAGAGGTCCGGTCCGATGCCCCGGGCCTCCACGGTGGCCGGAGACCCGCCGCCGGGGTGGGGGATGGTCTCGGTGAGACTGACCGACTGGGTGGTCGGATCGCTGCGTAGGACGATGGTGACGGTGAGGTCGGCCGCGCCGCCAACGTGGATCTTCAACGTCGATGAGTTGGCCCGCGCCAGGGCAGACGACGAGCCGCGCAACGCCGCCGCCGTGATCGTCTGGCCTCCAGGTGCTGGGCGCACCACGATCAACCCGACGACGGCCACCACGAGGCTGAGCGCGATCGATGCCCCTAGCGCCCCCGTGATGCGGCCCGCTCTGCGCTGTGGCTCGGGAGTCGGTTCGATCATCACCGGCGGAGCGAGGTCCCACTGGTCCGCGACGCCTGCGCCGGGAGCCGTCCACGATTGAGTCATCGCACACCCGTTGGGCTGAAGTTGTAGAGCTGCTCCTCCGAGATGACCTGCGCCGCGGGCGGCGCGGCGACGGCCAGCGGGGTTCCGTAGTCGAAGAGCTCGATCGAACCGTCGATGATGAGCTCCTCGGGCTTGGCAGCCCGTTCAGTGCACGGACTCGGCAAGGCGCTGAGCTT
>JAYUDU010000002.1:0-2864 GCA_043739605.1 Acidimicrobiales bacterium
GGCTAGAGCAGCCCAATGGTGGCCCGAACTTCGCTCGGTTCTCCGACGATGTGCAGTATTCGATTCACGTCGACAACAACGGCGACGCCGTCGATGACGTGACCTACAACCTTCGGTTCCGCACGACCCTGGCCAACCCGAACACGTTCCTCTACAACACCGGCCAGATCACCTCCCCTGACGACGCTGACGTCAGCATCAAGCAGACGTACTCGGTCGAGAAGGTCGTCGGCACGACCCGCACCATGCTGGCAACGGACGTCATCTCGCCGCCGACCAACGTCGGCGTGCGGTCGAACCCCCAAGCCACCTACGAGTCAGATGTTGCCGCGCCGACGGTCACCACTCTCGCCGGCGGCGGCAAGGTCTTCGCTGGCGTTCGCCAGGACCCGTTCTTCGCCGACCTCGGCTCCATCTTCGACCTCGGCGCGTTGCGTCCGATCCAGTCGAACCACCTCATCAACACGCCGGGGAGCACGCCGAAGGGCATTGATGGCCTCGCCGGCAAGAACGTCCACACCATCGCACTGCAGGTGCCGATCTCCAGCGTGACCGCAGGCGGCATCACGCCGACGACTGTCGACTCGAAGACCTCCGTCGTTGGCATCTACGCCTCGGCAGAGCGCCAGCGGGTACGAGTGCTTTCAGTCGACGGCAGCTCGCCGCCCCGCAACGCGGGTCGTTGGGTGCAGGTCAGCCGGCTTGGCATCCCGTTGGTGAACGAGGTGCTCATCCCGCTTGGCAAGAAGGACCGCTGGAATGCCACCGATCCAAAGGATGATGGAGCTGCCGGCTTCTTCACCAACATCCTCGACCCCGAGTTCACCAAGTTGCTTCCCGTTCTCTACCCGGGCGTGTTCTCTGCGAACAACACCCCGCGTGGTGGGGCAGCCAATCGACCAGATCTCGTGGCCCTGGTAACCGGTCAGCTCGCGGGCCTCTCGGCACCCAACGCCCTTGCGCCTGCCGACCTGCTCCGGGTCAACCTGGCGTCGGCTCCGGGTGCGTCGTTCCCGAACGGTCGTCAGCTCGCTGACGATGTTGTCGACACCGAGATCCAGGTGCTGGCCGGCGTCTTCACCGACCCTGACCACGACGGCAAGATCAACAACCTCGACGGCTCCCCCAACGCGAGCGGTGTCCCCTACAGCGCACTGAGCGACGGTGTGTCCGCCGATGACGCGCCGAACCTGAGCGTCTTCCCCTACGTGGGCACCCCGTTCAACGGGTACAGCGCCCAGGCCTGCGCCAACACCACCGCAACCCCATGCACGCTGCCGTAGCAGCCTGATGCACGCACCCGGCCGGACCCCCTCCGGGGCCCGGTCGGGCCGCGGGTCGCCGCTGCCCGCACGGCGGCGACGGCGGCTCGCAACTGCGCTGGCAGTCGTCGCCCTCGGTTCGGCGACGGCATGCAGCGCCTCCGCTTCACCGCTTCCCCTCGCCGTCGCCTCGATCGCCGTCGATCCGGCCAGCGCCTCGCCGACTGATCGCGCCATCGCCGCGAGTCAGGCTCGCTTACAGGCCAACCTCCAGGATGACGGTGCTCGCCTCGACCTGGCCACCGGTGTTCTGCAGAAGGCGAGGGAGACGGCCGATCCGTCGCTCTACGCTCGGGCGGACGCCCTCCTCGCCGTGCTCGCCCAGCGGCAGCCGAAGGACGGCAGGGTGCTCATCCTCAGAGCAGTGCTCGCGCTCGCCCGACACCAGTTCGCGAAGGGCCGCACGCTTGCCGTCGCGGCGACGGTCGCGTTGCCGGGCAATCCCGCGGCACTCGCCGCACTCGTCGATGCGCTGACCGAGCTCGGTCGCGTCGAGGAGGCCAGCGCGGTCACTCAGCAGCTGTTGGATGTGCGGCCTGCCCTCCCGGCCCTGACCAGGGCATCGTACGCGCGCGAGCTGCGTGGAGACCTCACTGGGGCTGCGCTCGCCATGCAGCAGGCCACGGTCGCCGGTGCAGGCGAGGCGCCAGAGAACGTCGCGTTCGCGCAGGTGCAGTTCGGACATCTTCTCCTTGCCTCAGGCGATCGGCGCGGGGCTGACGCGGCGTACGCGGCCGCGCTGACGACGTTTCCTGCATCTATCCCTGCCAAGGCCGGTCAGGCCAGGAGCCTGGTCGCGGCGGGACGCCCGGGCGATGCCGCGGAGGTCTTGGCGGCGCTCGTCGATGCGCAACCGCTGGCCGAGTACGCAATCGCCCTCGGCGACGCCCTCGCCGGCGCAGGCAGGGCGGCGGAGGCGAACAAGGCCTACGAGCGCGTCGATGCCATTCAGGCGCTGGCCAAGGCGAACGGGATCGACGTCGACCTCGAGCTCGCGGGCTTCGACGCAGAGCGACGGCCCGGCGACGCCGCGGTCGCGCTGGCACGCAAGGGCTTCGCCACGCACCCCAGTCTGTACGGCCACGATGTCGTCGCCTGGAACCTGTTCCGGGCTGGGAACGCCAAGGCTGCGAAGGCCGAATCGCTGCTGGCGATTCGCCTCGGCTGGCGAGATCCGGCGGTGCGGTATCACGCAGCCGAGATCGACCTCGCTCTCGGTGACCGGGCCGGTGCGGCAGAACAACTCCGCGTCGTGGCGTCGACCAACCCGCGGTTCTCCGCCGCTCACGCCGCCGATGTCGAGCGCCTCGGCGCCGAACTCGGGGTGATCATCCCGCCACCAATGCGGTAGTTCCCGCTGGGCTGCGACGCCCCGGATCTCGCTTTGCTACCCGGAGGGAAGCAGTCCGGGCGTCACGATGGTTCGTGACGCCCGGTTTCGTCTCAGAAGGGGGTGATCGCGGTGACGGTGCTGGAGGAGCCAGTGCTTCCGCTGCTCCCGCAAAACCCAGCGTCGCCGTAGCTGAAGATGCCGCCATCGCC
>JAYUDU010000003.1:0-7421 GCA_043739605.1 Acidimicrobiales bacterium
GATAAAAGGTACGCCGGGGATAACAGGCTTATCTTCCCCAAGAGTCCATATCGACGGGAAGGTTTGGCACCTCGATGTCGGCTCGTCGCATCCTGGGGCCGTAGCAGGTCCCAAGGGTTGGGCTGTTCGCCCATTAAAGCGGCACGCGAGCTGGGTTTAGAACGTCGCGAGACAGTTCGGTCCCTATCCACCGCATCCGTAGGAAACTTGAGGAAGGCTGTCCCTAGTACGAGAGGACCGGGACGGACGAAGCTCTCGTGTGGCAGTTGTCGCGCCAGCGGCACCGCTGCTTTGCGACCTTCGGAAGGGATAAGCGCTGAAAGCATCTAAGTGCGAAGCTCTTTCCAAGATGAGGTTTCCCACTGGTTAACCAGGTAAGGCCCGTGGCCAGAACACCACGTTGATAGGCCGGAGGTGTACGTGCGGTAACGCATTCAGCCGACCGGTACTAATCGGCCGAGGGCTTGAATTACGTACACATTTTGATTGGATGTTCGTGCTCGCTATGGAACGCTCACAGGACCACCAGGTCTTGACAATCAAGAGCACCGGTTTCCGGTGGCCACAGCGGCGGAGTCACACCCGTTCCCATCCCGAACACGGAAGTTAAGCCCGCCTGCGCCGATGGTACTTGGGGGGAGGCCCCCTGGGAGAGTAGGTCGTCGCCGGAATATTTCTAGAGAACGCCCCTTCGGTTCGCCGAGGGGGCGTTTTCGCGTCTACGCTGCAAATCTCGTGCCCGCTCCGCGTCCCCCCCGCCCGAACCCGGACCGTGACCGCTCTGGGCGTGGAAGTGGGCCTGCACGAGGCGACGACACCGCCGCTCAGCGGGGGCCGGCGCGCGACGCTCGGCCCGCGCGCCGCCAGGGAAGTGCCCCGACTCCGCCTCGGGGCGGCTCTGGTGCGGACGGCGGCAGGTCCCGGGCTCGGCGTGAGGACGGACAGCAGGTCTCCGGCCCGCGGGGGTGGGGTGGGCTGGCTCGGAAGGGTTCGTGGCACCTGGCGGACGGCCAACCAGCAGGTGACTGGCAGGTTCGGAACCCTCGCGAGGAGCCGGACGTCGAGGAGTGGCAGCGCGTCGATGAGCCTGCGGCTGCGCAGCCGCAGCGGGCGGCAGGCCCACCACGGCGACCGCGGGTGTTGCCGCCGGTGGTTCAGGAAGAGCTGCGGGACGCCGCGGGCGCCGCGGCACCGCGCTTGGCCGACCGTCTCGGCGAGGCCTCGCGGGCGTTTGAGCGCGACCGGTTCACCGACGCCCGGGCGATACTCGTGCCGTTGGCGGCGCGGGCTCCGTCGGCCGCCTCGGTGCGCGAGCTGCTCGGGCTCACCTACTACCGGCTCGGCCAGTGGACGCACTGCATCAAGGAACTCACCGCCTACCACGACCTGACGGGCTCATCGACCTGCCACGCATACCTTGCGGACGCCCACCGTGCGCTCGGTCGACATGCAGAGGTCGAGCGGCTGTGGGAGGAGCTTCGCGTCGATTCGCCGGATGCCAACACGGTGGCTGAAGGCCGGATCGTGCTGGCCGGCAGCCTCGCCGATCGCGGCCGGATCGTCGACGCCATCGCCCTGCTCGAGAAATCCAAGCTGTCTGCCAAGAAGATCGAGGATCACCACCTGCGTCTCTGGTACGCGCTGGCAGATCTGTACGAGCGGTCTGGTGAGGTGCCACGGGCGCGCGAGCTGTTCGGTCGGATCGCCACCCACAGCCCAGACTTCGTCGACGTGGCCGACCGCCGGCGCGCTCTGGGCTGACCCTTCCTCGCGTGGGAGCGGTGTGCTCAGCCAACGGTCGGCGCCGATAGGCTCGGGGTTCATGGCCGACACCGCTTCGTACCTCGGCGAGGATGCCGAAGCCCTCTTGGGCTTCTGCACCCCGGCGTTCCCCAAGGACTCACTCGTACTTCCCGGCCCGGACTTCGTTGAGCGCGTCCTTCGCGACTCCGACCGGCCAGTGCCGGTCCTGCGCAACCTCCAGACGATGTTCAACACCGGCAGGCTCGGCGGCACCGGGTACACCAGCATCCTGCCGGTCGACCAGGGGATCGAGCACTCGGCCATCGCGAGCTTCTCGAAGAACCCCCGGTTCTTCGACCCCGCCAACATCTGTGAGCTGGCGATCGAGGCCGGTTGCAACGCCGTCGCCTCGACGTTCGGCGTGCTGTCGATCGTCGCTCGGCGCTACGCCCCGAAGATCCCGTTCATCGTCAAGATCAACCACAGCGAGCTGCTGACCTACCCGAACCACGCAGATCAGGTCATGTACGGGTCGGTTCGCCAGGCGTGCGACCTCGGAGCTGTGGGCGTCGGCGCCACGATCTACTTCGGATCGATCGACGCCACCCGTCAGCTCCAAGAGGTCTCTAAGGCCTTCGCCGAAGCCCACAGCCTGGGGATGTTCACGGTGTTGTGGTGCTACCTGCGGAACTCTGGCTTCAAGGTCGACGGCACCAACTACGAGGAATCCGCCGACCTCACCGGCCAGGCAGACCACCTCGGAGCCACCATCGGCGCCGACATCATCAAGCAGAAGCTGCCGACCAACAACGGCGGCTACAACGCCATCAGCGGGTTCGGCAAGACCGATCCAGTCGCCTACGAGAAGCTCATCACCGCCCACCCCATCGACCTGGCCCGCTGGCAGGTGGTCAACGGCTACCTCGGACGCATACCCACCATCAACTCGGGCGGCGAGTCCAAGGGAACCGGCGACGTCGAGGCGGCCGTCCGCACGGCGGTCATCAACAAGCGCGCCGGCGGTATGGGCCTCATCGTCGGCCGCAAGGCGTTCCAGCGGCCAGTCGAGGACGGCGTCGCGCTGCTCAACGCCGTACAGGATGTGTACCTCGACGACTCCATCACGGTGGCATGAGCCGCCAGAGGCACGCGACGTCTCAGCCTTCGTCAAGAAGGCGATAGGCGAAGCCGGTCCGAGGTTTGGGCCAGAAGAAGGTCGTCTTCGCCGGCATCCGGTCTCCACCGCTGCCGGTGGCAGCGATCTGGGCGACCGTGGCCGGGCGCAGCAGCATGCCTGCTGTTGCCTCACCCGACGCCACCGCCGCGCCGACCCGACGTGCGTCGTGCTGGTTGCGGAGTTGGAGCCCAGGGGCGTCGCCCTGGGTGAGCAGACCGGCGAGCTCGGCGAACCACTGGGAGTCCAGTCGGTCGGAGTCGGCGTCGGGCGCCGTCACCAGCCAGACGCCTCCCGGCTCGATGAGCGCCATCCCGCCGAGGCGTGCCACGTCGGACTCGAGGGCGAGGAGTGCTTGGTCGTCGATCGCGCTCACGTCGAGTCGGTCGACAGAGGCCACGCCGTCGAGCCTGGCGAACATGCTGGGCAGGTCAGCGCCCTCCGCGACGCCGTCGAGCAGCCGGTGGATGGCCCGGACCGTGAGCTCGTCGTCGGCAAGCTCCACTGCGAACGCCAGGATGGCTCCCGCGCCCGGCGTGCCGGTGGAATCGCGATCGTCGGCGAGGTGCGTGGCCCTGTAGCGGTTGGCGACCTCAAAGCGGTGGTGGCCGTCTGCAATGACGACGGGCGCGGCGGCCACGGCCGCACAGATGGCTGCGACCGAGTCCGCGTCGTCGATGCGACGGAGCGCGTGATGTACGCCGTCGTCGTCGGTGGCCTCCGCGAGCGGCGTTCCGCCGCTCGCCAATGCTCCAAGACCCACCGTCGGGCTGAGGACCCAGATCGGCGAAAGGTTGGCCCGGCATGTGATGAGCATGGAGAGCCGATCGGTGACGTCCTTCGAGGTCGTCTGCTCATGCGGAAGGATGCCGTGCCCCGGCGCCTCCAGCGTGAGTGCGCCGAGAACACCGCGGGTCCGGACCATGGCTCCACCGAGGCTGGCGGTCATCTCGTAGGCGTAGAACGCCGGCGCCGCGTCGAGCACCAACGATCCGTCGGCGATCCACGCGCGCAAGAGGCAGGCGGCTTCGGTGTACCGGTCGTGCTCGTCGCGGTCGCGTGGCAGCTCGAGATGGACGGCGTTGTGGTCGGAGCGCGCCTCGAGCACGGCGCGCTCATCGACGCCGATCACGTCGTATGGCGGTGCCACCACGGCGTCGAGGTCAGCGCCCAGTGGTCGCAGTGCGGCAAACGGCTCGAAGCGAGGCATGGGCCAAGGCTCTCATGCTGGCCACCCCGGCGCGGTCGGCGAGACTGTGCGGCGTGACCCCAGCCGGCCTGACCATCGTCCTTGATCTCGATGGCGTCGTGTGGGAGGCGGGCGTACCGCTGGCTGGTGCTGCGGATGCGGTAGCGCGACTCCGCGCCGCTGGCCATCGGATCGCGTTCTGCACCAACAACGGCTACGCGACGCTGTCAACTCACGTCGACCGATTGGTCGCGGCCGGCATCCAGGCCTCCGTCGAGGAGGTCGTGTCTTCGGCGTCGGCGTTGGCCACCATGGTTCAGCCCGGCCAGCGTGTGCAGGTGTTTGCGGGCGCAGGGGTAGCAGAGGCACTGACGTCACGGGGTGCGGTGCTGGTGGCTCATGATGCCATCAACCCTTCGGACCTCGATGCGATCGTCGTCGGATTCCGCCCTGGGTTTGGGCCACAGCTGGCCGAACGGGCCGCGGCTGGGGTTGCTGGTGGCGCCCGGTTCCTGGCGTCGAACACCGACCCGACCTACCCAACGCCAACCGGGCTCGTGCCGGGCAGCGGGGTCATCGTCGACATGGTTGCGGCCCTCGTCGGCCGGCGGCCGGAGGTGGCGGGCAAGCCCAACCCCGCGGTCGCAGCCGCGCTCGTCGAGCGCGTCGGATCCGTCGATTGGGTGGTCGGCGACCGGCCAGACACCGACGGCGGGCTGGCGCGCTCGGTCGAGGCGCGCTTCGCGCTGGTGCTGTGCGGCGTGACCGCCTCCGAGGAGGGAGCAGACCCGACACCCGACCTCGTTGGCGCCGATCTTGCTGAGGTGGTCGACATCCTGCTGAATGGTCATCGGTGACCCGCCGGAGGTTTCACGGCCTGCCACGCACCGACAACGCTTGGCGTCTCCGTGGCAATGGCCGCCCTCAGGTCGAAGCTGCCCTCGCGGTCGTCGCGCCCAGGGTTCGGACCCCGAGGCCAACGGCCAACCCGAATGCAAACCCGCCAACGTGCGCGACCCACGCAACGCCAGAGCCCGGGCTGAGGAAGAACTGGGAGACGAACCAGAAGCCGAGGAACCACTTCGCTCTGATCGGGATCGGGAACACGCCGACCAGGCCGAGGATGCGGACGTTCGGGTACAGCGCAAGGTACGCACCCATGACGCCGGCGATCGCTCCGGAGGCGCCGACGACGGGCACCACCGAGGCCGGATCGAGTGCGACGTGGGCGAGGGTCGCGATGATGCCCGCCGCGAGGTAGAAGACGAGGTACCGCACCCGACCGAAGCGGTCTTCGATGTTGTTGCCGAAGATCCAGAGGAACAACATGTTGAACAGGAGGTGGGACGTGCTTCCGTGAAGGAACATCGACGTAACGACCGCCAGCTCGACGTGCTTGTTTGGGAAGCACGGCTTGTCGAGGCGCGCCCCCACGTCGGACGGCCGTCGGATGCTGTCACATGCGAGCACGGCGTGATCGAGTTGCACCCGACGTCCGACCTGGCGTGGGCGGGCGATCTCACCAACGGTCAGTGGCCGCCGCCGCGACACCTCCTCGGGGATGGCGGCGCGCGACAGCGTGAAGCGGTCTTCGGACAGCGCAGCGTCGGAACCCCTGAGCGTGGTCAGTCGCTCGCTTGCCGGTTGCACGACGAACCAAACCAAGGCGCACGCCGCGATGAGGCCGACGGTCACCCAGGCGCGCCGACTCGTCGGGTTGAAGTCCTTGAGCGGGAGCACCAGGGGCTGAGCGTATGGGGGTGCCGGAACTCTCGTGTGTCGGGTCGTCGAGAGACGAGCATCGAGGAGGCCAGACGGACGAAATCTTGGCCTGTACAGACAAATGACAGCGTGCGAACTCTTGCAAGCACGCGGGTTCGACCGGTAGGTTTCGGCCCCATGCCGCAGTCCGACCGTCTCAACACGTACCTCGAAGCCGGCCTGGCCTTCACAGAGATGACCCGTCAGCGGGCGGAGGTCATCGTCAGGGACCTCGTCAAGGCTGGCGAGGTCCAGGTCGAGGAGGCGCAAAAGAACATCGAGGCGATCCTTGAGAGGTCCCGCATCAGCACTGAGCACTTCCTCGGAGCGGTACGCGAAGAGGTCGCGAAGCAGTTGGACACGCTCGGCGTCGCTACCCGCGAAGACCTCGACACGTTCGAGAACCGACTCCTCGCAGTGTTCGGCATGGCGAAGCCAGACCAGGTCGTGGCGACGGCCAAGAAGGCGACCGCCAAGGTCGCCGACACCGCCACGAAGCGCGGCGCAGCGACGAAGCAGGCGGCCACGAAGACCCCCGCGGCTGTCGACAAGGCCGTAGCAGCCGTTGTCGCAGCGCCCGCCTCGACAGCGAAGAAGGCCGCCCCCGTCACCACGAAAGCTGTTGCTGCCACGAAGAAGGCGACCACGACTGCGAAGAAGGCTGCGCCCGGCGTGAACAAGGCTCCGGCGGCGGCGAAGAAGGCTGCGCCGGCGGCGAAGAAGGCTGCGACGGCGGCGAAGAGCACTGCGCCCGCGGTGAGCAAGGCTGCGCCCGCCGCGAAGAAGGCCGCTTCCGCGCCGCGCACGGCCGCCAAGTCCTCCAAGAAGACCGGCTCGGCCTGAGCCCGAGCACGCCCCGCGGTCACAGGCGCGACGCGGGTGGCGGGCGCGCGTCGAAGACTCGACGCTGAGCTCGTCCGCAGAGGTCTCGCTACCAGCCGAACCCATGCCGTCGAGCTCATCGACGAGGGTCGTGTCCTTGTCGCGGGCGCGCCGGCGATGAAGGCGACGAGGTCGGTCGCCCCCTCCGAGGACGTCCGGGTGCTCGGTCCGCGGGCCCGCTTCGTTGGGCGCGGTGCCCACAAGCTTGAGGCGGCGCTCACGCGCTTCGCCATCGACCCCGCCGGGTTGCGTGCGCTGGATGCAGGCGCTTCGACCGGCGGATTCACCGACGTTCTCCTTCAGCGCGGCGCCACCACCGTCGTCGCCGTTGATGTCGGTCACGGCGTGCTTCATCAGCGCATCCGCGCCGATCCTCGGGTGGACGTCCGGGAGCGGACGAACATTCGTTACCTGACACCAGATCAGGTGGGTGGGCGCGTCGACGTCCTCGTTGGCGACCTCTCGTTTATCTCGCTGCGCGTCGTCGCCTCGGCGTTGGTCGGGCTGGTCTTGCCCGATGCTCCGATTGTCGTGCTGGTCAAGCCGCAGTTCGAGGCTGGCAAGCGAGAGGTCACGCGCGGTCGCGGCATCATCCGTGACCCAACGACCTGGCGTCGGACCATCGCAGACGTCGTCGCTGCGTTCGCAGAGCACGGCGCGGCAATGATGGAC
>JAYUDU010000004.1:0-7418 GCA_043739605.1 Acidimicrobiales bacterium
CGCAGCGCTGCCGCAGCGCTGCTGCGGGGCGCCACCGCCCCGGGCGAGGTCTGCACCATCGCCAGCAACGGCCCGCAGAGCTCGCTCAGCGTCCCAGCGCTCGAAGCACTCCTGGCCCACAGCACCCTCGCTGTCGTCGTCCGCGAACGTGGGCGGGTGCTCGTGGTCTCCAGGCTCGGCCGGCGGCGACCACCGGACGCCCCGCGTCACCTCCGGCCGATCGGAACCTCCCCGCCCGCGCGCCTCCGCGGCATCGTCCTCCTCGACCTGGCCTGCCTCCGCGCCGGTCCTGACGAACCGGTCATCGACATCCCCGGGGTCGGACTGGTGGCGAAGCGCGCCCTCGAGCGGCTGCTCGGCCCCACGCTGACCGAGACCTTCACCACGCGCGCAGTCGACGTTCGCTCCGTCGCCACCAACGACCGCACGTTCTCCGTCGAGGTGGCCATCGCCGCCGACGAAGAGCAGCCCGTCTGCGTCGACTGCGGCAGTCCGTACAACCTCGAACGCGACCACGACACCCCGCACGGCCTCGACGGTGACAGCAGCCTCGACAACCACGCCCACCGCTGCAGCGCCGACCACCGAACCAAGACCGCACGCGAAGCACCCCGCACCATCCGTGCAGGCCTCGAACGCCGCCGAACGGCCGAGCGCGCGCCCAGCTGAGTGCTCCGCTCCGCACGTGCACCCGCCAGTCGGGTGCCGTTCCTGGGCGCCGAGCTGGCCAGTGTGCAGAGTGCCGGTCGGCGGCCTGTGGTCCAGTCGGCCGTCTGCTTGGGTGTCTGCGGGGTGACGGCCGGGTGGCGCACGCTGTGTCGGTCTGGCCCCGGCAAAAGCGCTGAACGTCAGCGCGTGCGGTGCCTTGGCGTCAGCGGGCGTCGACCAGGGCCAGGGCAGCGACGCGGATGACGATGCCACGGCATCGTCTCAGAGGTTGGTGAGGTCACCTGGTCGAGGATGCGCGCTTGGGTGTGGATCGACGGTGCGAACCGTCCGTCGGTGACAGGGGTCTCGACGGTGATCGCATCGATATACTCATCGATCAACGGATATCCAATCCTCGGAGGCGAGCATGACGAAGCGACTCGTAGACATCGACGACGCAGTGCTGGAGCGGGCTCGTGAGGTGCTCGGCACCGTCACGTTGAAGGACACCGTGAACACGGCCTTGGCCGAATCGGTGCAGGCGCGGGACCGCTCTGTCGGCTTCGATCTTGAAGCGTTCGCCGAGGTGACCCAAGACCTGAGCAATCCGGAGATCATGGCCGGCGCGTGGGATTGACGCCGGCTCGGTGGCTCGTCGACACCTCGGTCCTCGCACGAGTCGCCGTGCCGGCCGTTTCGCTCGCCCTCACGCCGCGGCTCCAGTCCGGGCTGGTGGGCGTGTGTCTGGCGACGGAGCTCGAGGTGGGGTACTCGGCCCAGTCGACGGCGCACTACGCGAAGCAGCGGGCAAGCCTTCTTGGCCAGCTTCTGGCCGTGCCGATGCCGTTCCGAGCCGAACAGCGGGCCCGCGAGGTGCAGGCCGAGCTGGTCGCCAGGGGACATCATCGGTCAGCGGGCGTCGCCGACCTGATGGTGGCGGCCATCGCCGAGATCGAGGGCCTGACGGTTCTGCACTACGACACCGACTTCGACACCATCGCCGCGGTCACCGGCCAACGCGTCGAGTGGATCGTTCCACGGGGTTCGCTGACGTAACTGACCGCAGGTTCCGTGCCTGCTCAGCGGTGCGGTTGCATCCGCCTTGGCCGGTGGGCGCTTGCAGGGGCGAGTCCGCGGCGGATGAGTTCGCTCAGGGGGTCATGGATTGCAGTGGTGACGCCGTCGGGGCCGCCAAGGCTGAACGCCTTGACGCGGCCGTTCAACTCGGACGCCGTCGAGTGGTCCCGCCTCATCGAGCTTCAGATGGAAGGGCTCGGTCGGCTGACCGAGCCGGGCGATAAGAGGGCGGCGTGGCCTGTCCTCGCTCCATCGTCTGGCTGGCCGCGGCCGTCGTGCTCGTTGCCAGTTGCGGGCGTGCGCAGCCGGTCGGGCTGGCCGCAGTCGACCGGGTCGATCGGTGCGCGCCACGAGGGAGCCAAGCCGACGCCCGAACCGCGAACCTCGCCCTCCTGGACGGCGTCGCGACCTACCAGGGCGCGACCGTCCGAGAGACCCGCGAACAAGACACGTTCCGCGAGAGATGCCAACCAGAGCCGTCGCCTGGATGGGCAACGGTCGTCGACTACGCGGTGGCTGGCGACGTCGACCTCATGGCTGCGGTCGAGCACTACCGAGCGCAGCTGGAGGCTCGCGCCTGGACGGTCGGATGTCTGCAAACGCCGATAGACGGACACTTCGCGCGGGTCATCGATGCGGTGAAGGGAAGTGGGCGCCTCCAGGTCGGCGAAGCCGGCTCCGATCGGCTGGGGGTCACGCTGATGGCCGGGACTCGGCCAGACGATGGTGGAAACCCCGCTCCGCCGTGGATGTGCTCCGCTGGCGTGCCCGCACCGCCCGAGCCCACCCGTCCCGACGGCGAGCCCGGACGCGGGAACGGCTCCGGCCCGGACGGCGAATGCACCGGGCGCGAGACCGTCCCACCCTGTGGCCCCGGCGCTGAGGCTGGCCGCTTCTACCCCTACACCTGGCGACGCCCATGTGACGAGGTGATCGTCTTTGACGGTCGGCGCTGGCAATCTGGAATGCCGCCGCCGGTTCCGCAAGGCGCCGTCCACGCCTGGGCCCGCTTCGATGGCGCAGAGGTCCGGCTGCGCACGTCGAGCGCCAGCGTCGGCTTCGTCCCAGAGGGCGGGCCGCGGCCGGCCGGTCAGCGGCAATGCTGAACGATCGAGGTGCTGCGGTCCGCGGCTGACGCGGCGCCTTCGTGGCAGTTCAGGCGCGCACGCTCAGCAGGCGGGCGAGGTGGGCGCGGGCGGTGCGGGTGGGGATCGAGCTCCAGAACACGTCGAAGTTGTGGCCCGCGCCGGGGAGGCGGACGAGCGAGACCTGGTCGCCAGCGCCCTGCAGTCGTCGAGCGAGATCAGCCGACTGCGAGATCGAGACGATGCGGTCCTGTTCGCCGTGGACCAACAGCGTCGGCGCCAGGCCGGGGCGTACGAGGGTGATCGGCGAGGCTGCCGCCGCCCGGTCGACGACGTCGCGGGGTTGTCCGCCGAGGTACGACGCTGCTGAGAACTCCCCAAGACGCATGCCGGACGGGTCGTTGCCGACCCACGAGGCCACGTCGGTGACGGGGTAGAGGGCCGCGACTGAAGCGACGGGTTGGGACGGTTCTGCGCACCCCGCTGGCGCGCCGCCAAGGACGGCGTCGCCATGCCGCGCCCATGCCGCGAGCAGCGCAAGCGTGGCACCGGCCGAGTACCCGGCGATCGTGACCTTCGCCGGGTCGATGGCCGCGTCGGCGCCTTCGGAGCCCTGCGCCCACCCGACCGCACAGCGGACATCGGCCGCCGCCTCGTCCCACGTCGGTCGGCCCGGCCCCATCGGATCGGCGAGGGTGTAGTCGAGGTCGATGACGGTGACGCCTCGATCGGTCAGCCACTCGTCCCATCTCGGCCTCGAACTGCGATGGCCTCCGGTCCAGCCGCCTCCGTGCACCCAGACGACCGCCCGCCCGGTCGCGGGGTGTCTCGGCCCGGGAGACCAGAGATCGGCGACGAGGGGCGAGGCGCCCCGATGCGCGTAGGTCACGAGCATGGTCCCTGCCGGGGACGGAGGGCCTCGATCGATGTCGAGGCCGACGCCGAGCCCTTGCCACCACCCGACACCGACGGCGTCGCCAGCTCGGGTCTGCCCTGCGAGCACCACCAGCACGCTGGCGGCGAGTGCGACGCCGGTCATCGCGGTCGTCCGCCGCATCGGCCGCACGACCACGCCGATGGCCACGAGCCCCATCGACGCCACGAGGCCGAGGCCAAGCAGGCCAGGCAAGAACAGCCAGGTTGCCACGGGAAGGACGGGCATCGACGGCCACGCGATGGTGGTGATGAGGACGAGGGTCGCGATGGTCAGCGCACCACGCGCCCACCGACCGAGGCGACGCGCAGGCGAGACCGCTCCATCGGTTTGGACCGTGCCCGGCGCGCGTCGGGGGACCCTACGCACGCCGCGCCACCCCTACCGGGCGTCGATGAGGGCGACGGCGCCGATGGCGACGAGTGGTATCCACACAGGGACGACGGGTTGGCCGGGGGGACCGGACCGGACGACGACGACGTCCTGGCCGACCGACGTCAGCTCGCCGGCCAACGGCTCGGTCTCGCCGTCGATCATCACGCGCACCTCTCGACGTTCCTCGGCCAGTCGGGCGAGCACGGCCCCGAACCGTGCGGTGACGAGCGGCGGCCTCGCGCCACCCACCGCGGTCGACGGTGTGGTGCCTGGTGCGGGGCGCACCGAGCCGAGGTGCGCGGTGCAGACCAGCACCACCCGCCCGCTGTTCTCGCGCAGCAGCGCCCAATCTTCGCCGACCGCCACGACGATGCCCCGCACGGATCGCCCGGTTCGAAGTCGGGCCACGACGGGCGCCCGTCGTTCGGCGAGATCGAGGAGGGTGCCGACGAGCGTGGCCTCCTCGCCGGCGAGGCCGATGAGTGCCCGCTCGGTCGCCCGCGACGATGTGGCTTCGTCGACGCGGGCCGCGGCCAGCACCTCGGCCAGCTCGCGCTCGAGCCCGCCGAGATCGATGTCATCCGGCTCGCTGATCCCCGCCACGGTGTGCACGATAGGGCCGTAGCATTCGGCCATGACGCTGGTGACCGAGCCGAGCCCCGCCGACGGCTGCCTCTTCTGTCGCATCGTTGCCGGCGAGGTGCCGTCGACGAAGGTCGCTGAGACCGACCTGACCTACGCCTTCCGCGACATCTCACCGGCGATGCCAAACCACGTGCTCGTCGTGCCGAAGCGGCACATCACGAACGCCGCGCAGATCGAAGCGGGTCACGGTGGCGATGTCGCAGACATGTTCGTTGCGGCTCGCCAGATCGCCCTCGATGAGGGGCTCGGCGAGCGGGGGTACCGGCTCGTGCTCAACGTCGGCCCCGACGCCCTCAACTCGGTGCCGCACCTCCACATGCACCTCCTCGGTGGCCGCGCCATGACCTGGCCGCCGGGCTGAAGCAGCCGAACGAGGGCGGAACGCCGCCGGGGCCGCCCCGGGCCAGTACGCTTCGCCCAGATCCCCGCATGAGCGCTCCGTCTGTCCACGTCCCGGTCCCCGACAACGCGCTGCTCCCAGCGCTGTTCGGTCCAGCCGACTCGCACCTCCGACAGATCGAGGCGGCGTTTCCGGACACCGACATCCTCGTGCGCGGCAACCAGATCACGCTCACCGGCCCCCAAGCCGAGGCTGCCGGTCGTCTCATCGAGGAGCAGATCACCTTGCTGCGCGGTGGGTTGATCCCCTCCACCTCGGGGCTCGCGCAGGCGATCGAGATGGTCAAGGCGGGCGACAGCCCCAGCGCGGTGCTGGGCGCAGAGGTGCTGCGGAGCGGGAAGGGCCGCATCGTTCGTCCCAAGACCGCAGGCCAGAAGCACTACTGCGACCTCATCGCGGTCAACACCATCACGTTCGGCGTCGGTCCGGCCGGCACCGGGAAGAGCTATCTCGCGGTTGCGATGGCCGTCAACGACCTCCTCGCGAAGAAGGTCGACCGCATCATCCTCACCCGGCCGGCCGTCGAGGCCGGCGAGCGCTTGGGCTTCTTGCCCGGTGACCTCCTCGCCAAGGTCGACCCGTACCTGCGCCCCCTCTACGACGCGCTCTACGACATGGTGGGCAACGATGTGACCGCAGACCTGTTGGCCAAGCAGGTCATCGAGATCGCCCCGCTCGCCTACATGCGTGGGCGCACGCTCAACAACGCCTTCATCATCCTTGACGAGGCGCAGAACACCACCCGCGAGCAGATGAAGATGTTCCTCACCCGCATCGGGTTCGGCTCGAAGGTCGTCGTCACCGGCGACTCGAGTCAGGTCGACCTGGACGGGGGGAAGTCGGGCCTGCTCGGCCTTGAGACCATCCTCGCCAGCATCGATGGCCTCGCGTTCTGCCGGCTGACATCAAAGGACGTGGTGCGTCACAAGATCGTGCAGGACATTGTCGACGCTTACGAGCGATTCGACGACATGAAGGGGCGGTAGAGCATGCCTGTTGAGGTGTATGCGGGCGACGAGCAGGCTGCCCATTCGATCGACCTGACCCGATGGGTCAAGCTCGTGGAGGACGTCTTCGCAGCCGAGGGCATCGTCTACGATGCAGAGGTCAACGTTCTGTTCGTCGACGAACCCTCCATCGCAGAGCTCAACCAGCGCTTCATGGGTCACGAGGGCTCCACCGACGTGCTGTCGTTCCCGATCGACGAGGACCCCCCAGAGTCCGGGCGCCACCCCGATGCCGGCGGCACGGGCCCCGGCGACCCATCGGATCCCGACGACATGCCGATGCTGCTGGGCGACATCGTCGTGTGCCCCGAGGTTGCCGCTCGCAACGCCCCCGATCACGCAGACGACCGCCACGATGGCTCGTTCGACGACGAGGTCGCACTGCTCTTGGTGCATGGAATCCTGCACCTGCTAGGGATGGACCACGAGGACAACGATGAGGCCGAGGAGATGGAGGCGCGTGAGCGCGCCCACCTGGCCAGGGCGTACAAGCCGCCTCCGGATGGGACGCCAGCGCCGCCGCTCGAGCCTCGAACCCGGACGGGGCCGGTGCTGCCGCCGCGCAGCTCAGACTCGATCACGCTCGAGCAGCTCTCGCGCGGCGAGCTGCCCAGCCATCGAAGCGACGACGAGGACTGAGGTGTCCCTTCCGCCACATATCGATCTCGGCGTCGGCTTCGCGGCCGTCACCGGGTCTGCTCGTCTCGCGATGATCCTCGTCGTCGTCCTCCTCGGCCTGGTGGCTGCGTTCTTCGCAATGTCGGAGACGGCCATGACCCGCATGAGCCGGATCAAGGCCATTGCCTTGGATGAGGACGGACGCCGGGGTGCGAAGAAGCTCCTGAGGCTGATGGAGGATCCCGAGCGGACCCTCACCCCGATCCTGCTCCTGGTGCTCGTCTGTCATCTCCTCATCGGCACGCTCGTCGGCATCCTCATAGGAGACGGCGGGTGGCTTGGCATCGTCATTGGTCTCGTCGTCGAGGCGGTCGGTGTGTTCGTCTTCTCGGAGTCCGCGCCCAAGACCTATGCGGTCAAGAACCCTGAGAAGGTGTCGCTGTTCGCGGCGCCAGTCATCTCGGCCATCGGTGGATTCCCGCCGATCCGCGTGCTGACGCAAGTGCTCATCTGGATCGCCAACCTGCTCATCCCTGGCAGCGGATCGCCTATCGGCCCCTCGACCTCTGAGGAGGAGCTGCTCGCGCTCGCCGGCGTCGCCGCCGAAGAGGATGTCATCGAACGAGGCG
>JAYUDU010000005.1:0-2862 GCA_043739605.1 Acidimicrobiales bacterium
ACCACGATCGCCGTGCCTCCCTCGTTGAGGCGCACGTGCGCCTCGATGGTTCCGTACTCCTTGTACTCAAGCTCTGCGCGCACGAGCTGACGCCCAAACTTGCCGGGCTCGACACTGCACATCTGCACGTTCCTGGCGATCTGCGCACCGCTCTCGTCATAGAACTCCGAGATGAGCGCAGCTTGGCCGCTGCCCCCAGGCGGTTCCCTCACCAACACCACGAGGTGCGGCGCGACGGTGCATGGCGGCTCGTTCGGCGCCGGCAACGAGAACATGACACCGGTGAGATCGATGCGGGTCGACGGGCCGGGGACGGGCCGCATGTCGATCCCCTCGCAGAAGAGCGCGGCGACGATGTCCATGGGCAACGACCGTAGGTGAAGTTCCGCTGCGGGTGCGACGCGCTCCCCGCGCTACGCGGTTCTGTATCGTGACGGGGTGAGCGCTCCGCCGATCTCGGACGCTCCCGCCTCCGACGACGCCGGTGCGACGCCGCTGTCCACTCGTGAAGCCATTCTCGTCGCCGCCCGCCGCCGATTCGGCCAGCACGGCTTCGACGGCGTCTCCCTGAACGACCTCGCCGAGGACGTCGGCATCCGCCGTCCGAGCCTGTTGCATCATTTTGCCTCGAAGGAAGCACTGTATCGCGAGGCGCTTGAGTCGAGCCTGACCGACTTCTACATCCGCGTGGGCGGAGCTGTCGACGGCCCGCCGATGGACGGCTGGGCCAAGGTCGACCACGTCCTCACCGCCGGCTTTCGGTTCTTCCAGGAAAACCCCGACTTCGTGCGCATCGTGCGCCGGGAGGCCCTGGACCCGTCTGGCCGGTTCGGTGCAGAGCTCGGCCTCGCACTGCGGCCATACATGGATAGGGCAGAGGCGTTCTTCCGACGGGAGATGGACGCCGGTCGATTCGGCCGCCACGACCCAGAGCACCTGTTGCTCACGGGCTACGGAGCGCTGCTCTCGTGGTTCTCGGACACCTCACTCCTCGCGTCAGTGCTCGGCCGGGATCCCCTCGAC
The DNA here is from genome assembly GCA_043739605.1 of Acidimicrobiales bacterium. GTDB lineage: Bacteria > Actinomycetota > Acidimicrobiia > Acidimicrobiales > JAUJNH01 > JAYUDU01. The sequence goes on from JAYUDU010000005.1 coordinate 1,024, forward strand.
CCCATCGTCCTCGAAGAGCGGCTCGAACACCTCAGAGCCCTGTTTCGAACCGCGCTGCGGCCCAAGGGTGATGGCTGAGCCTGGCGCCACGGCCACGTCCGGTGGCCAGCCAGCGTACGGTTCGCGACCGTGAGCACCTCGGGAGAACATGATCCGACTGGCGAAGATGGGCGGGTGCGGGTCGGCGACGCGCTCGTCGCGTTCGCAGACGAAGGCCCCCGCGACGGCTCGCCCGTCGTGTTGGTGCATGGGACCACCCAAGACCGCACGGCATGGGTGTTCGTGGCGCCAGCACTGCACGCGGCCGGGCTCCGCACCATTGCGGTCGAGCTGCCCGGCTCCGGAGCAACCACGGACTCGGGAGGGCCGCTCGATCTCACCGAGCTGGCCGCCCAGACGCTCGCCGTCGCGTCTCACCTCGGCGTTGGGCGATTTCACCTCGTCGGGTACTCCCTCGGAGCGGAGGTGGCCGCCGTCGTCGCGGCGACCGCACCCGACGCCGTCGCCGGCGCGGCGCTCGTCTGCGGGTGGCTGAGGTCCGACGAGTGGATGCACGCGGCGTTCGATGTCTGGGCCAGGCTCGCAGCCACCGACGCTGAGATGTTTGCCCGGTTCCTGGTCGTCGAAGCGTTCTCACCGACGTTCCACACCCAGCTCGGCGGCGCGCTGGAGCTGGGAGCGACGAGCACGGCCACGACGCTCGCCCCTGGTTCGGGCCGTCAGGCAGAGCTCGACGGGCGAGTCGACCTGAGCGACCTTGCGCCGAAGATCGCCGTACCCGTGGTCGTGGTCGGCGCAGAGCTGGATCGCATCGTGCCGATGCCGTACGTGCGGGAACTCGCGGGCGCCATTCCCGGTGCCACGTTGACCGTGGTGCCCGGAGGCCACGCCGTCCCCATCGAACAGCCGGGTGAGCTGGCCGCCATCATCATCGCCCTCGTCGGGTAGTCCACGACCGGGAACGCCGCGACCGGAACGCGGCGACCGGAACGCGGCGGCCGCACGCGCGTCAGGCGCCGCAGTCGGGCGTGATGTCAGGGTCCTTTCGGTCGGTACGGAAGTCGTCCTTGGCGTAGGCGTCCTTGCCGGACTCGACGACGGGTTGCGTCGGATTGCTGGGGCACACCCTGAGGCTGTACGTCTTGCCGGGCGCAACACGCGTCGAGCTTGCCGTGAACGTCCAGCGCTCGTTGGCTTGGTCCGCGACCGCTTCAACGGTGTCGCAGGCCGTGAGGGTTCCACCACCGATGCGAACGTTGTCGGTGCTGATGACATCGACCTTGCCTCCGATGCGGAACTCCTCGCCAGGGTTGGAGTTCGGCTGGCACAGCTCGGTGGTCGGGCGTTGGCCCGCCAGAACGATCTTGCCGCTGAGCCCGACCGTCGCAGTCCGCGCCGGGGCGGTCGTGGTCGCGGGCCTGGTGGTGGCGGTCGTCGTGCTCTTCGCGCTGGCGGTCGATGCCGTCGTTCCGGCGGTGCCGACGGTGCTAGCGCTCGTCGCCGAGGTCGATACTGGCCCCACCACGGTTGGGGTGAGGGCGAGGGTGGTGTCGATGAAGCGCGTGGTCGACGTTGACGAGAACGACGTGGCGACCCGCACCGTCGTGCTGGCCCCATCGATGGCGCGCACATCGGCGGGCCCGTCGCTGCCACCCTTGGGTCTGAACAGGATGATCACGGCGAGCAGCACGATGATGACGCCAACTGGCAGGGCGATGAGAAGCGCCTTGCGCCGCTCGGTGTTGGCGTCTTCGATGAATGGCGACCACGTGCCAACCGTCGACGGCGGTGTCGCATCGACCGCACCATCATCGGGCGATCCGGGGAGGTTCGGGGGGT
>JAYUDU010000006.1:0-7401 GCA_043739605.1 Acidimicrobiales bacterium
GGAGTCGTTTGGCGCGTTGCGATCCCGTCGCTCACCGCGGCGCCAGCCTTCTTGCCGAGCCCGCCTCGGAGGACGAGTGGCGTGGCGCCGAGCGTCCGCGGTCGTTTGAGGATGACCTCGATGCTACTGGCGGGGGGATCGGGGGTTTGTGCGCGCTCGACGCCGGTTGATGGGTCGGATCTCGTAGCCGCAGTGGTGCGCGCCGGCGACCATGTGCGAGAGGCGTTCTACGGTGGCGTCGGGGAGCACGACGCGGATGAACTCGAGCTCGCTTGAGCAGGCGTTGCCGTAGCGGAGGGCGACGGCGAGGATGGCGCAGTTGTGTTCGATGATGGCGAAGGTGCCGTCGTCGCGCACCTCGAACTCGGCGAGGTAGCCGTCTTCGTTGAGGATGCGGGCCAGCTCGCTCACCTTGTCCGCGAGGGGCTTGTCGCCAAGCCGCACTTGGGCTTCACCGATGCGGCGCTGGCGTCGGCGGTCGAACAGCTTCGCCACCATGGCAGGGCTCTCGGCGGCGACGTAGTCGAGCAGCTCGTTGGTGAGCTCGCCGTAGGCCTTGGGGAACAGACCCTCGGCGGCTGGGGTCAATTGGTACAGGTGCTTTGGTCGGCCGGGACCGGCCCTCACCTCACGGTGGGTGACCAACCCGTCGCCAGCCAGCACCTTCAAGTGCTGGCGGACGCCGCTGACGGTGATGCCTAACGAGGCGGCGAGGTCCTCGACCCCCGCCTCGCCTCGCTTCTTGATCGCAGTGAGAATGCCGTCGCGGGTCTCGGCCACGCCTTGACCCTAGCAGACTTCCCAAGATAACACAGAAAAAGGTTGCTAAACCCGGAGGCGAGGTTTACTGTTGCCGGCATGAGCGGTCAACGAGTCCGGGTCGGCGCGCTGGCGAAGTTGCAGGCCGATGGCCACATGCTTGCGAAAGCAGGCTCGCAGCCGGTGTGTGTCTTCTGGCACGAGGGCTGCGCATACGCGGTGGATGACCGCTGCCCTCACATGGGCTTCCCCCTTCACCGGGGCAGTGTCGAGCATGGCCTCCTCACCTGCCACTGGCACAATGCGCGCTTCGACCTGGCAACCGGCGACACCCTCGACCCGTTCGCCGATGACGTCCGCTCCTACCCAGTGATAGTCGACGGCGATGACGTCTTTGTCGTGGTCGAGCCGACCGCGGATCGCGTCGTCCACTTGCAACATCGGCTGGCGGAGGGACTTGAGCAGGGGCTCACCCTGGTCATTGCGAAGGCGGTGCTCGGCCTGGTCGAGGCCGGTGTGCCGTCGGCCGACATCGTGCGCAGCGGCGTCGATTACGGCACCACCTACCGGGCTCAGGGCTGGGGTTCGGGGCTGACCGTGCTTGTTGCCATGGCCAATCTGCTTCCCCACCTCGCCGACGACGACCGCGCCCTCGCGTTGGTCCACGGCCTCTCGTTCGTGTCGCGCGACACCCGCAACCGTCCCCCCCGGTTCCCGCTCGCGCCGCTCGGTGCTGGGACCGGGCAGGCGGCGCCGTCTGGCGACCGGCTGGCCGGCTGGTACCGCCGGTTCATCGACACCCGCTCGGCCGACGCCTCCGAGCGAACCCTGGCGACGGCGATCGCGTCCGGTTTGGCCGAGGCCGAGGTCCACTCGATGATGGTCGCCGCCACCACGGACCACGTCTTCATCGACGAAGGCCACACCCTCGACTTCACCAACAAAGCGTTCGAGGCCGTTGCGCTACTCGGTTGGCCCGCAGCCCGCCAGGTCCTACCGACGCTGGTGGCCCAAACCGCGGGCGCTCACCGCCACGAGGAAGACGGCGCGTGGCGCCATCCTCATGACCTCGTGGGACTGCTCGCACACACGACGCTCGAGTACCGCGACGCCCCAGCCCACGGGTTCAACGACGCGGCGACCGCGGCGCTGGCCTGGGCACTGTTGGGCGACGAGCCCCAGGCCGTCGTCACTGCACTGGTCGAGGCCGCCCAGGCCGGCGCGTCGCCCGAGCAGCTTGGCCGGTCGTTGGCGCTCGCGGCTGCGCTGCGGATCACCCGCTTCCACACCCAGAACGACCACGGTGACTGGGACGTCGTGCACCACGCCTTCACACACGCCAACGCCCTCCACCAAAGACTCACAGCACACCCCACCCCCGAGCTACTGCGGGGCGTCGTCGCCGGCGCGCTGCGGGTGTACCTCGACCGCTTTCTCAACATCCCCGCCGCGCGGCTCCCGCACGCGACCGCGCACCCGCTCCACGAGCTGCAGGCCTGTTGGGACAACCAGGGCCACGTCGACCGCGCCGGCGAGATCGCCTACGGCCACCTGATGACAGGCGGCGACCCCGCCGAGCTGCTCGCCGCCATCGGCCACGCACTCCTGGCAGAAGACGCCGAGTTCCACTGGATCCAGACCGTCGACGCCGCCGCTCGCCAGTTCCACGCCTGGCCCACCGGGTCCAAGGAAGGCGCACTCATCCTCGCGGGCACCGCCCGATTCATCGCCGCCCACACCCCAACCCGCCGCGAGCTGCCTCACGTCGTCCGCATCGCCACCCGCCTCCGCCGAGGCGACGAACTTTTCGACGCCTCCTAGCGCGCAGGGCCCTCGACGTAGGGCCACGCCCATCGTGGCGCGGCCGTTGTGGAGGGCACGTTACGGAGTACGAACCCCGCACGAGCGGAGTGACGCCTCGATCATCTGGCCGCTGCAGCGTTCCGCGGCGACGCGGGCGGCGCACGGCCGGGCGGTCGACATCATCGCGGAACCATCGTTGACCGGGTGGGCGACGTGGCGGAAGCCGTTGGCGAGGCCGAGGCCGGCCGACTTCGCGACGCAGTGCTGCACTCACGTCTTCCCCGGGGGCTGCGGAGCCGACGTCGTGTGCCATGGAGCGCCCGCGGCGGCCGCTGTGCGCATCCTTGAGTCTGGCTTCCTCGCGAGTGCAGGAGCGCTGAACGGACGCCAAGCCGACGGGCTCGCCCGAGAGAGTTCGTGGGGTGAACCGGCGGACTACTTCGAGCACGTCATGCTCGCGAACGGGCGTTGCACGGCGCCCGAAGCCGTCGCTTTGAGCCGGCAGCTCGGCCGCGATCTGGTTCCCCGCGATCTCACGGCCGGCTACCCGCCGGCGGTGCGCTTCTACTTCGACTGTACCGTCCTCGTTGCCCGGCGCGACGCCATCTTCGATGGGGTACATCCGGTCAAGATCCACCGCACGCTGGCCCTCGACGGGCTGCTCGCCATCGTCGTTCCAGGGTTCGCTGCGAAGACGGTGACCGCAGCGGCCGGTGAGCTGATCGCCAAGGTCGTTGTGCTCGACATGCCCGACACCCGCCCGGAGGCGTGGGCGCCCGCCGCCTGTGCCGCCGCAGAGGGCCATCGAACCTCGGCCGTGAGGCCGAGCTGACCGTTCAGCGCCCGGTGCCCTGAGCCGGTAGAAGGCCTGCGTACGCGGCCGGTGGGACGTCGCGCCAACCTGCTGGAAAGGAGGGCACGGGAAGGTCTGGGGGCGGTCCCCACGCGGTCCATGCGGTGCTCCACCACCAGCCCCGCGGCGCAACGACTTCCGTCATGATGTCATCGCGGATCGCACGGATCGCGGCCGCCTCGGCCGCGGTCCATCGACCCTCGCTCACGCGGACGTCGAGCTGATCGTCGTCCTTCAGGGCGTAGGCACCGTCCGGGTCGATCACGATGTCCAGTTCGAGGTCCTGACCATCGAAGCCGACCGACGTGGGACGGACTTGTTCTTGGACGTTCAGGTACCAGCACGCAAAGCGCCTCGGTTGGCCCTGCCAGAAGTGGCAGACCGAGTGGTGGCCGACCGTCGGCGTGATCGTGAGCTTGCCGTGGCCCGTCCATGCCGTCCGCCCGTACCAGGGGTGGCGACCGGTCGGTCCCGGGTAGATGGCCTCGTCAGGAAACCACAGTGGAGCGCGAGGTGCCGTATACGTCACGAGGACGTGCTCGCTCGCCTCAATGACCACCGTCGGGATCGCGACCTGCAAGGTTCCGTGCCACACCTCGCGCTCAACGACGACGTCGCCCTCGCGCCACCGTCCTTGCCACCCGGTCGCAGCGAACGAGGCGATGCCCACCCGGCGAGCCTTCCACGTCGTGCCGGGAGCGCAAGGGCTCTGCGGCGGGATCGGCGTCCGATCGAAGCGTCAAGACGGCCTTCGGACGCCCACCCCTCTGGCGGATCCCGCCGGTTCGACTTGTCTGGAAGACGGGGCGGTCACGACTGCGGTGAGGCGGCGCTCGCAGGCACGGGGCGCCTCACCGAGTGCCGGATCGAGACCCAGGTGATGAACGGGGTGCCGACGACCGTCGGCAGATCCAGGGCCCGAGGGCGTGCGGGTTCTGGACCACGAGGAATGCTGTGACGAACGAGACGTAGCTGCCGCACATCAGTGCCATCGGGGCCTTGGGGATCAACGCCCGTTCCTCCCACCCCGACGAGGGTGGCCTACGCTTCTCGGGTGGGGACGACGCCGGTCGATTGGGCCGAGTTCGGCGTCGTGGTCGACAGTGTGCGACGCCGTGCGGGTGTGGCTGGCCTCGTGGCCGGGATTGCCGTCGAGGGTGAGACTGTGTGGTCGGCCGCGTTCGGTGTGGCCGCGCCTGGTCGATCGTGTTCGTTGAATACGCGGTTCGAGATCGCGTCGTTGACCAAGCCGATCGCCTCGATCGCGCTGCTCCGTCTCGTCGAGGATGGCCGGGTCGATGTCGACGAGCCGATCGCAGGCTTCGTGCCGCTCGACAGCCCGTTCACGGGGTCACTTGCGGAGGGTCCGACCGTCACGGTGGGCCACGTGTGGTCGCATACGAGCGGGCTGCGGCTGATCCCCATGGGCCGCAAGGGTCGCCTCTTCGCGCCGGGAACCAGGTTCAAGTACAACGGCGCGGCGTTCGGCCTGTTGACCGATGTCGTGGCGGACCGATCGTCTTCGTCGTTCGGCGCCGTGATCGACGGGATCCTCGCCGAGGCCGGGATGGCCGACTCGTCGGCGGGACCTGCCGGATCGCCCGATCCCGAGGACACCGAGTACTGGCGTCGACCCAACCGTGTGTCCAGGGCGCTCGGCCGTGATCGTCCCCGTCGCCCGGTCCCCGTTCGTCAGCGACGGTGGGAACGGGCCCTCGGGCTGAGGCCCGGCCCGCTCAACGCTGCAGCCGGCGTCGTGACGACCGTCCCCGATCTCCTCCAACTAGACAGCCGCATCGATACCGGTGACGTCATGACCGACTTCGCGAAGCGGCTTGCGTGGGAACCGACGGCGTTGGCGGAGGGGCCGGCCAGCCCCTACGGCAAGGGCTGGTTCGTGACGGAGTGGGCCGGTGAGCGGGCCGTTTGGCACTACGGGCACCGGCCAGGGGTGAACTCGTCGCTGTGGGTCCGCGTCCCCAGGCTGCGTCGGTCGTTCGTCGCGTTCGCGAACAGCTCGGGCATGAGCAGCGGCACGGGCCTTGGGCGCGGGGACCTTGCGTCGTCGCCGTTCGCTGAGGCGATCGCGGCGGTCATGACGGGCAAGATGTTGAGGTGACGCGCCTCAGAGGGAGCGGGCCGTGACCCTCGGCGCGATCCAGGGCCCTGCGCTGATGGGGATTGTGCGCGACCGAACGCGCAGAGCAGATTCGCTGCCGATCCCATGACGCTCGCAGCCGCTCGCCATTACAGCGATCGCCTCGGCACGATCACCGCCGCACAGTGGCAGTCCGTCGCCGCCCGGTTCGACCTCGGTCGGGTCGTCGGAGCCGAGCCGATCACCGAAGGGCTGTTCGGCCAGATCGTTGCTGTCGTCACCACGGAAGGCCGGTGGGTCTTCCGTGGCAACCCCCACGGCGTGACGCATGTCCGCAAGGAGCGCCGGGTCGCCGAGGTGCTGGCTGCGGCAGGCATCCCTGCACCCTGGCCCTACATGGTGGAGGAGGACATCTCCCTGTTCGGCTGGCCCTACGCGGTGATGGCCGAGCTGCCGGGGCGGGTCGTCGGTGCTGGGGAGTGGGGTGCCATGGCCGAGCGCGACCGGGTCGCGCTCAGTGAGGTCGTCGGGGCCTTCACTCAGCCGATGCATGCCGCGTGCGCCGGACCGCCGGCGCGCTTTGCGCAGGACCTCCCCGACTTCGAGCCGACGGGTGGTTCGATCACCGACATGGCTGACGAACGGCTCAGCCTGGCGTTGGCGTGGTCCGCGATGGAGCCGTCGACGATCGCCGAGGAGGACCGCGCGTGGCTGTTCGGCATTCGGTCGGAGGTGGATGCCGACCTGCGGGCGGCGGGCTCAGTCGCGGGCTTCGTCCACCACGACTACAAGCTCAACAACGTGCTCGTCAGCGGTGGCATCGATCGTGGGTTCACGGTCACCGGCGTCGTCGACCTCCAGGAGGGCTACATCGGCGATCGGGTACAGGACCTGGCCCGCACGGTGAACCACGCGGATCGGGCGTCGGCCCGGGCGTTCGTCGAGGCCTCCGGCGGGGCGGGGGAGCGGCTTCGGTTGTACTCGGCGATCGACAGCTCGGCGCTGTGGGACTACGGCCGTCGGAACCACGTGTGGTTCCCTGAGGAGATGTCCTTCCAGGACTACGCCCGCCCGCTCGTGGACCGGGTCGCGGCGATCCTCTGAGATCGAGAGCTCGCATTTGAGGGTCTGAAGGCGTTCGTGTATCCGAACGACGAACACCGGTCGCAGGTCGACGTCAATGCGACGTCGATGACGTCAGGAATACACCGCCGGCCCTGGCACTACACCAGGCGGTCGTGCTCGCTCGGCAGGAACGGCGCCTCCTTGACAACAACGTGGGCCGGCTTGGATGCGTCAGCCGGTGCACAGCAGTCGGGATCTCCGGGTTCCCCCACCAGTGCTCCCACCCGCAGCCAGCCAGTCCATGACTGCGACTCCTAGCGCGTCAACCTCGGGCGCCCGTTCACCTGTCCGCGGTTGGTCGCGGGTCGTCGCCGGGCAGTCGTAGCAGCCCTTCGAGCAGGCGCTCGGTGGTTGCCGCTGTCACCGTGGCGAGCGTCGCGTCGGTGAGCTCGTTTGTCCTCGCCTCCACCGCTGAGCTGACCTGCCGTCCGAGAGGGGTGATCTGGGGTCCGGTTGGCGAGGTCGAGGCGAGCCCGCGCTCGACCAGCGATGGGAGGAGGGCCTCCTCGATGGAGTGATGGCCGGCGAGGCGATGGAGGGCACGCGCTCGGGGCCCGGCGAGGCCGTGCTCGGCGAGCGCGGCGGCGTGCAGGTCCGCCCGCAGGTACCGAAGCTCGGTGACACGACCGAGGATCTGGGAGGGGTCGCCAGCCGGGAGGACTCCACGCGCGGCGACCTGCGCGTCGAAGGCCGGGTGTGGGACTTCGGCCGACACTGTCCCTGCGTTGACGAGCCTCTCGGCCGCTGTCCTCAGATCGGCGAG
>JAYUDU010000007.1:0-2847 GCA_043739605.1 Acidimicrobiales bacterium
GGTTGGCGTCTCGCCGCGGGCGCACGAACCTGCCCATCGCAATCAAGGATCTGACGCCAGAGCAGTCCCAGGCGGCCGCCACCCCCGAGGCGCCGCCCGGTGCGCCGACCACGCTGGCGGGCACGCCGGTTGGGCCCCCAGTCACGGTGCCCCAGCCCGGACCAACGCCATCGCTCGGCCCCATCGCAGTTGCGCCCGCAGGCCCCCGCAACAGCGGCCCGGCTCGGCCCCTCGTGCTGCATCGCTTCTACGACCCCGCGCTGGTCGACTACACCTACGCAGCCGATGACACCGAGGTCGCGGCACTCACGAGCGCAGGCTTCGTCGATCAGGGCACGGTTGGCAAGCTGTGGTCCGGGCGGGTCGCCGCGACGGTGCCGCTGTACCGATTGCGGGCGACGACCGGTCAACACGCTGTGACCTTCGACGAAGCCGAACGGCGTTCGTTGCAGTCAAAGGGTTACAAGGACGAGGCGGTCGTTGGCTACATCTTCCCCAGCCCAACCGCCGGCACCCTGCCCGTCTACCGCCTCGTCAGAGGCGATGGCGCCTATCTGACGACAGATCAGGTCGACGCCCAGACGAAGACGAACGCCGGGTTCACGAGCCAGGGCGTGCGGGGGTACGTGCTGGCGTGACCACCGGGCGCGTGCGGACACGCGCTCCAGCGGTCACGCGAGGTGCGTCAGCGAACGACGAACGAGACGGGCTCGATCGGAGCGTCAGGAACCGCCACGTACTCGTAGGTGCGGGAGGCGGTGGCGGCCGCGAGCGGGTCATCACGCATGAAGAAGGTGCCGTTCGCCCCCGAGAACGAGCGGGTGCCGCCCACGATCGTGAAGGTCGTGAACTTTCCGTCGCCGCCCGATGGCCCCTTGAACAGGACAACACCGAGACGCGGGCCAGACGTGAAGGTCGCCTTGCCGTTGCAGGGCAGAAAGCCCTCGGGCAGGCCGGTGATCTGGCAGTCGATGCGGAGCGTGCCGAGCTTGCGGGTGCCCCGCAGGAGCGGGCCCTCTGCGGCCACGATGTCGTTGCCGTCGCGGTTGCTCGGCCCAGGGTCGAGGGACACGCCGAGTCGCTTCAACTGCACATCAACGTTGTAACTGAAGCCTCGACGAGCGCTGCGCGCTGCGAGCGGCCCCGCCGATCCGACGATGGTTGCTGCGCCGGCAAGGCCAGCGAGCACGATGCGAACTGAGCGCTGCATGACTGTCTCTTTCTCCCGGCACGGCCCCGTGGCCCCCCGGTGGCTGCGCAGGTTCGCGGATCCCGTCGCGGGTGTCAAGCACCTCCTGCCCGGCGGATGGGCGAAGTTCGTTCGCCTGCCGATCGGGGACCCTCGTAGAGTCCGGCGAGTGGCCGAACGACTTTCTCGGGAGACGGTGGCGCGCGTCGCATCGTTGGCTCGACTCCGATTGACCGACGACGAGCTCGATCTCTACACGAGCCAGCTCGCTGCGGTCCTTGAGCACGCCGCCGACGTGCAGTCGCTCGATACATCGGGCGTTCCTGCCACTACGCACCCGCTCGCGCTCGTCAACGTGCTGCGGGCCGACGTCGAGGCGCCGACGGACGCCGCGTTCCGCTCCGAGGTGCTGGCGATGGCGCCCCACGCAGAGAACGGCCGCTTCCGGGTGCCGCGCATCCTGGGTGAGGAGCCGTGACCGCCATTCCCACCACGGCGTCTGGAATTGCCGGTGCGGTCCGCTCCGGTTCGCTCACAGCTCGTCAGGTCATCGAGTACCACCTGTCCGCCATCGCGGTGCGCGACGGCGAGCTGCACGCCTTCAACATCGTCACTGCCGATGAGGCGCGCGCGGCGGCCGACACCATCGACGGGCGGGTCGCCAGGGGCGAAGACCCCGGCCCGCTCGCCGGTGTCCCCATCGCCCTCAAGGACAACCTGTGCACCAGGGGCATCCCGACGACGTGCTCATCGAAGATCCTCGACGGGTGGCGGCCGCCCTATGACGCCACGGTCGTGCTGCGCCTCGCGGAGGCCGGCGCCATCACCGTCGGCAAGACGAACCTCGACGAGTTCGCCATGGGCAGCTCGACCGAGAACTCGGCGTTCGGTCCCACCCGCAACCCCCATGACCCCACTCGGGTGCCGGGAGGCAGCTCCGGCGGGAGCGCGGCGGCGGTCGCCGCCGGCTTCGCTCCGCTCGCCCTTGGATCAGATACCGGCGGCTCCATCCGCCAGCCCGCTGCGCTGTGCGGCGTCGTCGGCGTGAAGCCGACGTACGGCGTCGTGTCCCGGTACGGCCTCATCGCGTTCGCGTCCAGCCTCGACCAGATCGGCCCGTTCGCGACCACCGTCGATGATGCAGCACTGCTTTTCGAGGTGATCGCCGGCCATGACCCACTCGACACGACGTCGTGGACCGGCCCCGCGCCCCGCGTGCGCCAACACCTCGGCACCGGCGTTGCTGGTCTCCGCGTTGGCTTGGTCCGAGAGCTTGGTGGCGCCGGAGGCGAGGGAGCAGAGGGCATCGCTCCCGACGTCGCAGCACGCGTGGCGGAGGCTGCCGCAGCGCTCACGGCCGCGGGCGCACGCGTGTCCGAGGTCAGCGTCCCGGCTGCTCGCTTCGGGCTGTCGGCGTACTACCTCATCGCGCCGGCCGAAGCCTCTTCCAACCTGGCCCGCTACGACGGTGTTCGCTACGGCCATCGAGCCACGGGAGCGGCTGACATCGGTGAGATGTACGAGGTGTCGCGCAGCCAGGGGTTTGGTGCCGAGGTGAAGCGCCGCATCATGCTCGGCACATACGCCCTGTCAGCCGGCTATCAGGATGCGTACTACGGGCAGGCGCAGCGGGTTCGCACCCTCATCCTCCGCGACTT
>JAYUDU010000008.1:0-7372 GCA_043739605.1 Acidimicrobiales bacterium
GACGTCGTACCCACGGAAGTGGGTCGAGAAGTGGCGCTTGGCGATCTCTCCAGGGCTGAGGGCCGCGGAGCCGCGCTGGTCTGCCATGCGCCGAAAGGCTACGACCGCGTCGGCCGCGTGTGGTGGAGGGTGCATCCTGGCCCCGCGTGGAGGTGGTCAGCCTCCACCGACAAGTCGGTTGACCAGCTCAACGACCGGGTCGACGAGGGTGTTCAGTAACGCTGGTGGGGGCGACGTGGGTGGCGGGGTCGTCCCGTTCGGCTGGGTCGTCGACGGGCCCGACGGTGGGCGCGTCGACGGGGTCGTCCCTGACCTCGGAGGGCGAGAAGGACGCGTTGTGGACGTGGTGGCCTGAGGCCGGGTCGGTGCCGTGGTTGGCTGCGCCAGGGCGAGCTCGTTCGCTTCGCGGTTGACCGCATCGTCGATGCTCGCCACGAGTGCGCTCAGCGAAGGCACTCCTTGGTCCTTCGCGACGAGCGCCCACGGAGCGCCGTCGCCATGGAACACGAGTGCGCCGCTGTAGCGCTCGGCGAACGAGCCGCGCCTGCCGAGCTGGGCGATCGAGGCAACGAGCAGCGCCTCGCCCGCGTCGGTGGCGCGATCGACAGACACCTGCTGGTAGTCGGGCTCCTGTTCGAGCGCAGGGAGGAGTCGGCGATACAGGCCAACGGTGCGCCCCGTCGATCCCAGTTGACCCCGAAACCCGCGCGCCCGCTGCTCCAGCGGCTCCCGCTGGTCGATGACGTCGGCGAGAAAGCGGCGATCCCACTCGTCGTCAGCTCGCACGTCGATGGGGTCGGGCTCGGCCGGAACGAGACCGGCGGCCGGAACAGACACCGCACGCAGCGCAGGGAGCGCCAGTGAACGAGCGCCTGAGGTGAGGATCGAGGAGCCGGTGTAGGTCTCTGCGACCAGCCCGAAATCGACGCGCGCCCGCGCCGCGCCGTTGGACGCATCGAGCGTCGCGTCGCCGATGCGCAGACGCTGCACGCCCGTCGGGGCCACCATCAGCACCTCACCAGACCGCAGGTCAGGGCCGCGATCGACCGCGACCACCGACCGCGGCCCGATGTCCAGGCTGGCGCCGCCGGGCAGATCGATGTGCGCGCCGCCACGGTCGGCCACCGTGACGATGTCGCCACGCCGCAACGTGCGAGCAACGCCCGCCTCGTAACGAGCACCGCGCGCGTTGGTGACCGTCGCCCCTGCAGTCGAGGTGAACCGACCCTCAGAACCGATGGCGGGGCCGTCGCTGCAGCCGGCGAGTGAAGCAGTGCCAACGACCGCAGCGACCACACCAGCGATGGTGGCGGTCCGCGGCATCCGGAGCCTGCGACCAGCCCCCGCCGTCATCGCTGCACCGAGGGAGAACGGCGCCGAGTACGGGTCTCGGCTGGGGTCTGTTGGTTGCGTCCCTGCGGCACGACGATGGACAGCCGGGAGCCACGTCCGGCCACCGAGGCGATCTGCACGTCACCACCGTGCCCCTCCGCCACGGATTGCACAAGGGAGAGCCCGAGACCAAGTCCGTCGAAACGCCGCGTATCGGACGCATCGCCCTGTGCGAACGCCTCAAACGCCCGCGCGATCTGATCCGAAGTCATGCCAACGCCGCGGTCGGTGACCGACAGCTCAATCCGACCACGATCGTCGAGGCCCGCGGCGACGATGATCCGTCCGCCCGCGGGGCTGAACTTCCTCGCGTTGTCGACCAGCTCGCCGAGCGCCAGTGCAAGCCACTGCGCATCGCCCTCGATCGTTGGCAGATCGCGTCGGACGCGGCGGGCGAGGCTGAGTGGGGCGGACACCTGCGGCGTCCAACGAGCGAGGACCGCATCGACGACGGTCCGCGGCTCGACCGTCGCGAGGCGCATCTGGCTCCGTCCCGCCGCGTCCGCCGCGAAGAACTCGAGCATCCGGACGATCCGTTCGAGTCGGCGACCGGAGGTAGCGATCTCGCCGATCATCACCAGCGCGCGCTCCGGCGGCCACTCCCTGCGGAGCAACATCTCGGCGTAGCCGAGCACGCCTGTGAGTGGTGTCCGCAGCTCGTGGCCGACCCGCGACAAGAACTCGGTCTTCATCCGCTCGACCTCGCGCTCGCCCCGAAGGTCGCGCAGCACCACCACCGCCCCCGAGGTGACCCCCTCCGCGTCTCGCAACGTGCCTCCCGACGCCGCGACAGGGACGAGCGCTCCTTCGACGGTGGTCACGAGCCCCGCGGAGGACCAGCGCTGCTGCGGGGGCCGCGTCAGCCGGCAGGCAAGATCGGTGCCGTCTTCTGTCTTCAAGCGGAGGAGGCCGGCGACACCTCGGCCGATCGCGTGCGATGCGCGCACTCCGATGAGGTCTTCTGCCGCACGGTTCCAGTCGGTGACGAGGCCAGCTCCGTCGACCGCGACGAGCGCCTCACCCATCTCTGCGACAACCGCCTCGATCCGGCCCCGGAGGCCGACCTCCGCGGCCGTCTTCTCGTCGATCGAGCGCGCCATCTGGTCAAACGTCGCCCCGAGCGTGCCAACCTCGTCGCCGCCGCCGACCTCTGCCTGCACGCCCGGAGTGCCCCGGGAGACGAGGTCAGCTGCGACGGTGAGTCGACGCAGTCGGCTGCCGATGCGTTCGCCGACGAGCGCCGCGAACAACAATGCGAGGAGCGTGCCACCCAGCGCAATGGCGAAGAGCACCCCAAAGAGGCGGTCGCGTGTTGCGGCGATGGAGGCGGTGGGCGACGAAACGATGACCGCGAGCACACGGGGTGCTCCGGTGCCGAGATCGACCGGGGCGACGGCTACGAAGCGACCATCGAAGGTCGATGTTGCCTGGCCTGTGCGTGCCGCTGTTGCGATGAGCGGGGCGACCGGTGTGCCGATCGGCTGGTCGCCGTCGGAGGCAAGCGACAGCGCGCCTCCTTGCGACGGCGGGCGCGGGGGAACCGATGAACCGCCTCCAGAGATGCGATACAGGCCCAGCGAGACGCTCTCATCCTTGAGGCCCTTGCGGCGTCCGCCGACGTACTTGTCGTCGAGGGGCACCACCGCAACGAGGCGCCCCGCGAACGTGAGCTTGTCGATACTGCAGATGGCGGTGACGGCAACGACAAAGGCCTTGGTGCCGATGAACTCGATGTTGACCTGGGCGCCGTTTGCGCACGTCGTACCGACCACCACCCGCGTGCCGGTGAGAGCGTTCAGGCCAGCAGCGTTGAGGTTGAGCTGATCGATGAAGGCCTGCGCCACGACAGCGCCCGCAGGGGCCGCGAACAGGTACGCCCGGCCCTGGAAGGTGCGTGACAGGCTGTTGATCTCGGCCGACAACGGGGCGTCGAGGCGGCCATCGCTGCTCGCGTTGGTGAGCCGGCCGAGCCCGTCACCGGCCTGGAGAGTGTTGGCGAGGAAGAAGCCGTCCCGCAGCACGCTGGCGATGCTGTCGTTGACCGAACTGGATTCGGCCTTGGCCCGCACCTGGAGTCGGCGGACGGCCTCGCCGCGCAGGGTCGACTCGAGGACCGCGGACAGCGCCACCGAGAGCACCAGCAACAAGACGAGGAGCGTGGCCGCGCCTGAGGCCGCGATGCGGGCGGCGACCGACTGGCGCGCCGTCTCGACGATGTGGACGACAAGGCCGATGCCAGCGGCCCCCGCGAGGGCATGGGCAGACCACGACGGCCCCCCCTGGGCGGCCACGATCGACGAAGCAGCCAGACCGCTACAGAACCAGACGCCCTCCCGAGAACGGCGGCCGACGTTCCACCGAAGCGCGCCGCCGGCCAAAAGCACGGCTCCGACTCCGCGGGGAACCGAGATGGCGACCGCTCCCACGTCGTCGACCAGTCGGGCCCCTGACACGAACGCGGCGCCCCCGAGCGCGGCCAGACCGGCGACGATGGCAGCCGGCGCCAGGCCAGCACTGGTTGTCGCCCGACCTGCGCGGGTGGCGCTGGCGGGGCTCTCGCCACCTCGGGCCGCGTCGGGCGCGGCCGTGCGGAGCAAGACGATGGCGAGCGTGGCTGCGGCCGCGAGGAAGCCGACGAACTCCGCGCCGAAGGCCAGGAGCGCCCCCGTCGGGTTCATCGGGAAGCCACGGGGGGCAACGTGGCCCACACCAACGGGCGCGCCAGGGGGACGGGCGCCCGATCGCTCGTCATTGCGACCGGGATCCTACCGGGGCGCCGCCCCCGCGCTTGCGGTCATCGCGGCGGGGGTGGGATGCCGGAGACGTCGCCTCCGTTGTCGCGGAGGGCCTGGAGGGCCTGCTCGAGGGTGTCGACTGGCACGACCTTGACGTTGGGGCCGACCCGGCGACGCGCTTCCTTCAGCTCTGCGGAGGGCACCAGGAACAGGCGGGCGGCCGACCGGCTCACCGCGATGGCCTTCTGCGGCACCCCTCCGACCTGTCCGACGGACCCGTCAAGCTCGATGGTGCCGGTGGTGGCGATCGGGACGCCGCCGGTGAGCTCGCCGGGTGTGAGCTCGTCGAGGATGGCGAGCGTGAAGGCCAGTCCTGCGCTCGGGCCGCCGACCCTGCCGAGCTCGATGTCGACGGGAAAGGGGAAGTCGAAGTCTTGCGCCTGCGTGAGCGCGGTGACGCCCGCGTACGGCTTCGCGGGGTCGTCGGTGCGACTTCCGAGCACCAGCGTGACGGAGCGGGATGCGACGTGATCTCCGGGCCCTTGCACGGTGAGCGCGAGCGCGTCTCCCGGCTTCGACGTCCGCAGCTTGGTCAGCAGCTGGCCCGCCAAGGTGATGGGTGCTCCTGCGATGCCGGTGATGACGTCGCCCTGCTTGAGTCCAGCGATGGCCGCGGGCGCATTGTCTTGCACCGATTGCAAGAACGCGCCCTTGCCGCGCTCGGTCACCTCGTAACCCAAGCGGCGGAGCGCGACGACCGCAGCCGCTTGCTTGGACGACGACATCTCGACTGCGGTGACCTTCGCGTAGTCCTTCTTGGACGTATCGCCCAGGATCGCGGCTTCAGGCACGACGTCGACGTCACTGTCCACCGTTGCGAGGGGATACTCGAGTGCCGTCAGGGCTTTGACGCCGACGGTGACGAACAGGATGCGACCCTTTGGCGCCACGAGCCTGGCCGATGGGACGCGGACGAGATCGTTGACCTGACGTGCCGTCCCGGGCGAGATCTCGTAGTAGGGCACGCTGAAGCGCGCCGCTCCGAACAGCGTCGAGCCCACCAGCAACACCACGGTGGCCACGATGGTGGTGGCCATGCCGGCGGCGCTGCGGGGGCGCTGACGCACGGCGACCACCCCCCGGGGGCGGCGCACCATCTCGCGCTGGCGCGAGGCGGCGTCGGCGACGAGCGCAGCGATGCGCGCCTCGGCCCCCCACGGGGCGAAGACCCCGAGTCCCTCGCCGGTGTCGGCGACGACGCGGCCGCCCACGTCTGCCGCCAACGCCGCGGCAACTCCACCGTCGTAGGTGGGGTCGTCGCTGGAGACGAGGACCGTGGCGGGACCGAGCCACGAGCCGCTGAGGGGGGGGCCGTCGAGGGCTTGCGGATCTGCAAGGAACGCCGCCACCGGATCCGCCCCATGCGCGCACAGCGCGGCGACGCGGTCGAGGAGCACGGGATCATCCGGGGCATCGCTGGGGCGCCCGAGCAGGTTGAGGATGGCCACGAGCGGCTCGACCAGGCGGGCGCGGCGAACGCGGGGCGGCGGCGGACCGTCGAGTCCGGCCTGCGGGGGTGAAGCTGAGCTAGTCCGTGGAGTCCGCCGTGGCCGGGCGGACGCCGACGACGCGGCCGCCGCCCGCAGGGCAGCACGAGCCGCGACACCCGGAGCGGACGAGGTTGTCGCGATGGCAGGCGCGATGAGCAGCAACGACGCCACCCGCGACGGGGCATCGGCCGATAGCCGGCGGGCGGCGTGGATGGCGGAGCGCATCGCGACCACGTGCACGACGCGCAGACCGAGGTGGTCGAGTACCGCCAGGGCCGCCGCCGCCACGTCGGCCGGGTCCGTCGCGAACGTGTCGAACGTCAGCACCCGGACACCTTCCGCGGCGAGCGCGTCCACCATGGCAGGCGACGGTCCGATGAGATCGTCCGCTGAGGGCATCAACATCGCGGTGGCGGGCGGGGCCCCGAGGGGGTGCCCCACCGCGTCGGTGAGCGTCCAGCGGATCTCGCCTGCCGGCCCCGATCCTGCGATCGCGCCCGACCGCGATCGGCCCCGGTCGCGCGCCGTGACGTTTGATCCCCCATCACGCGCAGGGGCGACTTGTAGGGTGAGTTCGCTCGTGCTCAAACGTCTCGTCCGCTCATCCGTGCTGCCCTCGCCGCCGTCGACTGCTGTGCTCGTCGCGCCGACACGTCGCCGGCGACCCCCAGCCTGCCACGACCACCCGTCGTTCACGCGCGCACGATGACAACTTCCTCCGATCCGACCGACCACGACCCGCCCGCAGACACGCCGGCCAACGATGGCTCGCCATCGGTGTCCGAAACGGCAGCCGAGGGGTCCGAGGGCGCTCGTCCGAGCATCGGTGAGATCGCGGCATGGCTGCGGCGGACTGCCGACGAACGCCAAGCGCGCCTGGCGCCGCCAGCCATCGTGCCAGAGTCGACCGCCCGCGAGGCGGTCAACCTTGCGCTTCCCGAGAACGCGCCGGCCAACCCCGCCGAACCCGATGCTGGCGGTGCAGCGGCCGGGACGAACCCCGAACCAAGGGTCGAGCCAACACCAGAGGTCGACGCAGAACCGCAGGAGGAGACAGAACCGGGAGTCGAGACAGAACCGGGGGTCGAGGCAGGACCGGGGGTCGAGGCAGGACGCGGGACAGAGGCGGAGGGCGAGGCAGAACCGCAGGGCGAGGCAGCGCCGGATGCCCAGCCGCCCGCGGACGCGGGGGTGTCCGTGCCCGGTCCCGCGGGTCGCACCGTGGATGATGCCGAGGCGCTCCCGGATCTCGATCCCGAGCCCAGCGACTGGGCAGGCAAGGTCGATGAGGTCCCGGAACACGTACACCTTCTGGGCGAAATCGACGCAATCGCTGACCCCCTACCCACCGCAACCGGTGACCCCCGCGACATGCCCGAGGCCGCCATCGACCTCCGCGACGAGACCGGCGGATCAGACGCGCCGCACGACACCAACCACGCCGACGAGCTCACGACGGCGGCCTACGCCATCGTCACCGTCGACGAGACCGACGATGCCTCGTCCATCGGCGACAGCGACCCGAACGCCGCCGCAGCGATGGTGGGTCCCGAATCGGGGGTCGCGAGCACTGACGAGGTTGGGGGGGCACTCGCCGCACCTGACCAAGACCCACCACCGGACCCCCTCCCCCACCGGCTACAGACGGCGACCGGTCCCGTCGACCCCGGCCCACCGAGTTTGCCCGGATGGCAT
>JAYUDU010000009.1:0-2840 GCA_043739605.1 Acidimicrobiales bacterium
GCAACCACTCCGGGTGCTCAAGGCGGCCGTGTTCCGCCACAGCCGATCGGTCGCCGACGGTTCCTGCGGCGATGTCGTGGAGGTTCTCGACCAGCTCGAAGCTGAGCTGCCGGTTGAGGTCCAGCTCAAAGGGGTCGCGCTGGCGGCGCCGAATGGCTGCGGCCAGCTCTGGGAGGGCGCGCTCAAGGATGCCGGCGGCGTCGAGCAGGCGCCAGGATCGCGCGTTGCCGACCGCCAGCACGTGGAGCAGTTCACGCGTGGCCGCGGCATCCCAGCTAAGGACCGCCTCCGGATCGAGGTTGCCCAACCAAGTGAGGAGGGACTCTCCCGGCCGGGCGTCTGCCTCTGCTACAAGTGCGGCCGCCTCAAGGGCGACGTGCAAGGTGGCGTGATCGGCCGGCGCGGCAACGGTCTCGACCCGACCATCGATGACGCGCAGCCAGCCATCTGCTGGGGTTGGCGTGACCACCGGCGCCCGTGCCCCTGATCGCATCTTCATCACCCGCCATCGCAGCAGGGGCGGTGTGACGAGTGTCGAGAGGAGCACCACCAGCAGGAGCGCGGCGTAGAGGTCGGCGTTCAGCACTCCCTCCTTCAAACCGATGCCAGCGAAAATGAGGCCGACCTCGCCGCGGGGCAGCATGCCAAGGCCGACGAGCAGGCGGTCGCCAGGGGACCCGATGAGGCCCACCGACGACACCAGCTTGCCGATGACCGCAGCGGCCATGAGGACTGCGGCGAGGCCAAGTACGCGTGGACGCACCATGGCGCCGATGTCGGCATCGATGCCGATCTGCAAGAAGAAGACGGGGATGAAGAGGTGACCCACCGGCTTCAGCTCGCGCTCGATGCGGTCGTGCTCCCTCGTGCGGGCGAGCGCCAGGCCCGCGACGAACGCGCCGATGATGGGAGCGAGCTTGGCCAGCTCGGCCAACTGGGACAGTCCGAGGGTGAACGCCAGGGCGACAGCGACGAGGGTGCCGGGGGAGCGCGACACCCTGCGCACCGCATCGAACAGGCGCGGTGTGACCGCCAGGCCGACGACCGTCGCCACCACCAGGAACGCCACCGCCAGGCCGACCGTCTCGCCGACGAGCAGGACAGACACCTTGCCCTTGGTGATCAGGCGGACGACGACGGTGAGGATGACGAGGCCGATGACGTCGTCGGCCACGGCTGCGCCGATGACGGTCCGTGCTTCGACGGTCGCCATCGCCTTGAGGTCGCCGAACACGCGGGCGGTGATGCCGACGCTCGTCGCCGTCAGTGCGGCGCCGATGAAGATGGCCGTCTTTGCGGGTTCGCCCAGCGCGAGCGTGCCCGCCGTACCGAGTGCGAACGGGCCCGCGACGCCGACGCAGGCCACGAGGAGGCTTGCCTTGCCGACCTTGCCAAGCTCGCCGAGGTCAGTCTCGAGCCCTACCTCCAACAAGAGGAGAATCACGCCGAGCTCTGCGAGGACGGCGAGGACGCCTCCTCCCTTCACGAGTCCGAGGGCGGATGGGCCGACGAGGATGCCGGCGAGGATCTCGCCGAGAACGGCCGGCACCCTGATGCGTTCGGCCACCTCTGCAGCCAGCTTCGCGGCAATCAAGACGATGAGGATGTCGAGCAGCACTCGGGTGACGTCGATCTTGGTGGCATCAGCGATGACCGCTGGCATCCGTGGCATCGCCGGCAGGTGCCACAGCACCGCGGCGAGCGCGCCCGTCGGGCCGCTCACGTCCCGTCCACGACGACGGCCTCGGCGTCGAGGGCCCAGCCCCGGCCGCGGATGTTCTTGACGGCGTCCTGACCGATGGTCCGCCGCAAGGCCACCAACACGCTGTCCGCCCGCCGCGGGGACGCGTCGCGCAGGCCCGCCCGTCGGGCCAGCAGGGTGCGGCTGACGACGCGACCATCGGCTTCAGCGAGTGTGGCCAGCACGGCAACC
Organism: Acidimicrobiales bacterium; assembly: GCA_043739605.1. Lineage (GTDB taxonomy): Bacteria > Actinomycetota > Acidimicrobiia > Acidimicrobiales > JAUJNH01 > JAYUDU01. Next base: position 1,934 of record JAYUDU010000009.1, read on the forward strand.
TCTTGCGCCGTCAGTGGCAGCACCCGAGTGCCGAAGCCGGCGATGCCGCGGTGTCGGTCGACCCAAAGTCCCGCGTCCATTGCCGCCGGACCCTACGGAACACAGATTTCGTTCATGTACTGCCAAGATGAACGGAACATTTCCTCGCTGGGCGTCGGTCGATGTCACGGCTACGCCTCGCGCTGCGCTCCGAACGCATCGGGCTCTAGCAGGTAGCCCCGGCTGCGCACCGTTCGGATGGCGAGCCCAACGGGTGCGACCCTGCGGCGGAGACGCAGGACGTGGACGTCGAGCGCGTTGCGCCCTGGCGCGCCGCCGGGCCAACCGGCGCGTCCCAGGGCCTCCCTCGACACGACCGACCCAAACCGGTCGATCAGGGCCGCGGTCAGGCGTGCCTCAACGGGCGGCAGCGATACCCAACCGGCGCCGATGCGCAGGACGCCGTCGTGATCGAGGTCGGGAACGACGGTGTCGGTCGCTCTGGTGTGCAGGGTCGCGACCCGGGTCGCCAGGTCGACCTCTGTGGCCGGCACCCGGATCCAGTCCTCGAGCGGGTCACAGACCGCAGGTGGCGCTGCGCTGTCCTCGACCAACAACAGGCGCGGCTGGCCGGCATCGGCGAGCGAGGTGCGTCGCGCGCGCTCGAGCGGCCAGCGCACGAGCACGACGTCCATCGCCACGACCATACGAACCGTTCGTTGCGCTTGTGTTTCGCGTCGATGAGCGGTGTATCACGGGCTCGCGCCAGGCCGGTGAGCGCGCGGCCCCTGCAGATGGCGTAGGTTGCCGCTCATGAGTCGCGGGGATCGCAAGCTCGAACACCTCCAGCGCGTACGGCTGTTCGCCGCGTGCACCGACAAGGAGATCACGCTCCTTGGCCGGGCATGCGATGAGCTCACCGTGCCGG
>JAYUDU010000010.1:0-7351 GCA_043739605.1 Acidimicrobiales bacterium
TCAACGATCACCGGTGCGCCGAGCCGACCAGCTCGCGCACTGCGGCGATGCCCTCGGCGGCGCAGAACGCCGCCAGCTCGGCCTGGATGCGCCAGCAGGCGCGAGGCTCGGCAAAGGTGGCGGTGCCGACCTCGACCGCGCTGGCGCCGGCAAGCAGCAGCTCGGCCGCGCCTTCGCCGTCGAGCACTCCGCCCACGCCGACGATGGGCAGGTCTGGGAGCGCGCCATGCACGTCCCACACCGCTCGCACCGCGACCGGGTGCACCCCGACGCCGGAATAGCCGCCGCCGCCGTTGGCGAGGACAGGCTTCCTCGTGCGCACGTCGAGCGCCATCCCGAGCACCGTGTTGCACAGCACGACCGCCGCCGCGCCGGCCTCCGCCGCCGCAGCGGCGATGGACGGGAGGTCGGCGACGTTGGGGCTCAACTTTACCCAGGCTGGCAGGCCAGCCAGGCCCTCGACCGCGGCACCGACCGCGTCGGCGGTGGCCGACGTCGAGTGCGCGAACATGTGGCGCCGGTCCTCAAGGTTCGGGCAGCTGATGTTGACCTCGACCGCGATGACACCAGGCGCGCCCGCCATCGCCTCTGCGGCGCGACGGTAATCGTCGACCCGCTGGCCCCATATGGAGCCGACCACGCGGGCGCCGGCACGGAGCATCGGCGGCAGGTCGTGCTCGCGCCATGCTGCGATGCCGGGGCCTTGGAGGCCGACGGCGTTGATCATCCCTGCCCGCGTGGCGTGCACCCGCGGCGCGGGGTTGCCCGCCCACGCGTCAACGGAAAGCGACTTAACGACGACTGCACCGAGCGCACCGAGATCGCCGTATGCGGCCAGCTCGCTGCCATGGCCGGCGGTGCCCGATGCGGTGAGGATCGGCGCGGGCAGCGCCACCCCGCCGACGATCGTCCGCATGTCGACGGCGGTGGCGGGCCGGTAGCTCACCTCCGCGCCGCCGCTTCTGCGCACGCAAGAGGCGGCGCTCCAACGCCCGCTTTTGCGTGCGCACAAGCCCGACGCGCGCTGCATGCGCACGAGGTGGTGCCAGGGCGCCGGGAACTGCGTGCGCAGAAGCAGGACCGGTGTTGCGTGCGCACAAGGTGGTGCCAGGGCGCCGGGAACTGCGTGCGCAGAAGCAAGGGCACCGACGCCCACGACTGGGTGCGCAGGAGGTCGCCCGCTTCTGCGTCCTCACAAGCAGGGGTTCCGACACCGACATCTGCGTGCGCAGAACAGGCGGGCAGACGGGGCATCACAACGGGAGCGACTGCTGGCCGTCGGCGTGGAACGCCTGCAGCGACCGCACCGAGAGCGTGCCCTGCTTGCGCCAACCGTCGATGCCCGCCGCCGCGGCGCGCCCCGCGGCGACCGTCGTGAGGCACGCCACCGAGTGCGTGGTGCACGCCTTGCGGATGTGCGCTCCGTCTGCACGCGGACCTCGCCCCCGCGGCGTGTTGATGACAAGCTGCACCTTGCCGGCTGCGATGAGCTCGACCGCATCCGCTCCCCCCGTGCCGTCGCCGACCTTGGCGACGATGGTCGAGCACGGCACGCTGTGCTCCTCGAAGAACGCCGCAGTGCCCGCGGTGGCGGCGATGTCGAAGCCGAGCTCGACGAAGCGGACCGCGGCCATCAGGCCGCCGTCCTTGTCGCGATCGGCGAGTGAGAAGAAGACCGTGCCCTCTTGAGGCAACCGATCACCGGCGGCCATCTGACTCTTGGCGAACGCGAGCCCGAACGAGGAGTCGATGCCCATCACCTCGCCCGTCGAACGCATCTCGGGACCGAGCACGGTGTCGACATCGGGGAACCGATCGAACGGCAGCACGGCTTCCTTCACCGAGGTGTGGGTCCCGGTGACGGGCGGCACGAGCAGCCCTTCCTCTCGCAACGACGCGAGCGTGGCGCCCGCCATCACCCGGGAGGCGACCTTTGCGAGCGGCACACCCGTCGCCTTGGCGACGAACGGCACCGTGCGCGAAGCACGCGGATTGGCCTCGATCACGAACACCTGGCCATCACGGACCGCGTACTGGACGTTGACGAGGCCGCGGACGTCGAGCGCTTCCGCGATGGACCGCGTGTGACGTTCGAGGGTGGCGATGACCTCGGCGGTGAGGTCGTATGGCGGCAGGGCGCACGCCGAGTCACCCGAATGCACGCCGGCCTCCTCGACGTGCTCCATCACCCCGCCGATGACGACCTCACCGGTGGCGTCGCGCAGCGCATCGACATCGACCTCGATGGCGTCCTCGAGGAACTTGTCGACGAGCACTGGCCGCTCAGCGGAGAGGCCGCCCTCGATGCCAAGCGAGCCAAAGATCGACAGCTCGGCCATCGCCTCTTCGAGGGCCTGGTCGTCGTAGACGATCGACATGGCCCGACCCCCCAGCACATAGCTGGGACGCACGAGCGCCGGATACCCGATGCGCTCCGTGACTGCGAGTGCGTCCTCGAGTGTCACCGCGGTGCCGCCCTCGGGCTGGGGGATCTTCAGCTGGTTGCACAGCGCGGCCCACCGCTCGCGATCCTCGGCAAGGTCGATGTTCTCCGGCGAGGTGCCCAGCACCGTGTAGCCCGCATCCTCGATCTTGTGAGCGAGCTTCAGCGGAGTCTGGCCGCCGAGGCTCACGACGACGCCGACGAGATTCCCACTCCGGGATTCAACCTCAAGGACGTTGAGGACATGCTCGAACGTCAATGGCTCGAAGTACAACCGGTCACTGGTATCATAATCAGTTGACACCGTCTCCGGATTGCAGTTGATCATGATGGTCTCAAATCCTGCATCGCGCAGCGCAAATGCTGCATGCACGCAGCAGTAGTCGAACTCGATGCCCTGACCGATGCGGTTGGGACCAGAACCGAGGATGACGATCTTGTTCCGGTCGGATGGGATGACCTCATCCTCGTCTTCATAGGTCGAGTAGTGATACGGCGTGAGCGCCGCGAACTCTGCACCGCAGGTGTCGACGGTCTTGAAGGTCGCGTGCACGCCGGCCGCGAGGCGAGCGGCCCGGACCATGCCCTCCGGCACGTCCCACAACCATCCGAGCTGGGCGTCGGAGAAGCCGAAGCGCTTGGTGCGACGCCACGAACGACGATCGAGGTCGTGCGGACCATCGAGGGTGGCGAGCCACGCCCGCTCGTCGACGATCGATTGGATCTGCTCCAGGAACCACGGGTCGACCTTGGTTGCTTCCGCGAGTCGGTCGACGCCCATCCCCCGCCGCAGGCACGCCTCGAGGTGGAACGGGCGGTCCGGAGTGGCAATCGAGGCACGGGACAGCAGCTCTGGGTCTGTCATCGACTCGAGCGCCCGCTCCGCGGGGTCGCAGGCGAGGCCAAGACGACCGTGCTCCAGCGACGCCATCGCCTTCTGCAGCGACTCCGGGAACGTGCGGCCGATGGCCATGGCCTCGCCCACGCTCTGCATCCGGGTGCCGAGCACCGCAGGGATGCCCGGCAGCTTCTCGAACGCCCAGCGGGGCACCTTGGTGACGACATAGTCGATGGTGGGCTCGAACGAAGCAGGGGTGACACTGGTGATGTCGTTGGTGATCTCGTCGAGCGTGTAGCCGACGGCAAGGCGTGCGGCGATCTTGGCGATCGGGAACCCCGTCGCCTTGGACGACAATGCTGACGACCGCGAAACACGCGGGTTCATCTCGATGATGACCATTTCGCCGTCGGCAGGGTTGACGGCGAACTGCACGTTCGAGCCGCCGGTCTCGACACCGATGCGGCGCATCACCGCAAACGACGCGTCCCGCATGTGCTGGTATTCGACATCGGTGAGGGTCTGTGCTGGCGCGACCGTGATGGAGTCGCCGGTGTGCACGCCCATGGGGTCGAGGTTCTCGATGGAGCAAACGACGACGCAGTTGTCTGCATGGTCGCGCATGACCTCGAGCTCGTACTCCTTCCACCCTGCGATCGACTGCTCGACGAGGATCTCACCGACGGGACTGGCCTCGATGCCCTCGCCCGCCAGGCGACGGAGCTCCTTGGAATCAGACGCGATGCCGGTGCCCTTGCCGCCGAGGATGTAGCTGGGGCGCACGATGATCGGGTAGCCGATGCGCTTGGCTTCTACGAGCGCCTCATCGACGTTGTGGGCAAAGCCAGACTCCGGCACCTTGAGACCGATCTCCTGCATGGCTGCCTTGAACAGCTCGCGCTCTTCTGCGGTTCGGATTGCGAGCTCAGAGGCACCGATCATCTGGCATCCGTACTGGCTCAGCACGCCAGCCTCGGAGAGCCCGATGGCGAGGTTGAGCGCAGTTTGGCCACCAAGGGTTGGCAGCACAGCGTCTGGTCGCTCTGCTGCGATGATGGCAGTGAGGATGTCGATCGTCAGCGGCTCGATGTACGTCGCGTGCGCGAAGTCGGGATCGGTCATGATCGTCGCAGGATTCGAGTTGGCGAGGATGACGCGGTAGCCCTCCTCCTTCAACACCCGGCACGCCTGAGTGCCGGAGTAGTCGAACTCACAGGCCTGGCCGATGACGATCGGGCCGGATCCGATGACGAGGATGCTGTGGATGTCGTTGCGGCGCGGCATCAGCCGTCCCCCTCCATGAGTGCGCGGAACTCGTCGAACAGGTAGCGCGCGTCGTGGGGCCCTGGTCCGGCCTCTGGGTGGTACTGGATGCTGAAGGCCGGGCGGTCCTCGCACCGAATGCCTTCGAGGGTGCCGTCGTTGAGGTTGACGTGCGTGGTTCGCGCCCCCTCCACCGAGCCCTCCTCGACGTTGAAGTTGTGGTTCTGGCTGGTGATCTCGACGGTGTTGTCCCGCAAGCGTCGCACCGGGTGGTTGCCGCCGTGATGGCCGAACGCCAGCTTGGTGGTGGTGCCTCCGAGCGCCGTGCACAGCAGCTGATGACCGAGGCAGATGCCGAACGTCGGGACGCCGGCGTCGACGATCTCGCGGATTGCCGCCACCGGTCCCGGCAGCATGACAGGGTCGCCCGGGCCGTTGGACAAGAAGATGCCGTCGGGCTTGGCGGCGAGCACCTGGTCCGCAGGTGTGCCCGCGGGAACGACCTCGACCGTGGCGAAGCCGGCCAGGTGGCGCAGGATCGTGCGCTTGATGCCGAAGTCGTAGGCGACGACGCGGAGCCGGCCGGTGCCGACCGTGTACGCCTCGGGGGTGGTGACCGTGCTGACCAGGTCGACGCCGTCGGTGCCGGGCTCGGCCGTGGCGGCGGCAGCCAATGCGGCCTCGTCGGCGGTTCCGAACGCACCGGGCATGGCGCCGGCGTCGCGCAGGTGGCGGGTGAGGCGGCGAGTGTCGATGCCGGCGATGCCGGGCACGCCATGGCGGCGCAAGTAGCCGTCGAGGTCCTCCTCTGCACGCCAGTTGGAACGGCGGCGCGCAAGGTCTCGGATGATGACGCCGCGACATGCAGGCGACGCGCTCTCGTCGTCCTCGGCGTTGGTGCCGTAGTTGCCGATGTGGGGGTAGGTAAAGGTGATGATCTGGCCCGCATAGCTGCGGTCGGAGAGCACCTCCTGGTAGCCGGAGAGGACGGTGTTGAACACCACCTCACCGCCGGCGACGCCGCCGGGCGCCGGGGCACCGATGGCCTCACCTTCGAACACCTCGCCATCGGCGAGAACGAGCAATGCCGGCTGAAGCTGCGCGCGGTTGCTCACGGGCGTACCTGGTTCATCAACGGGTTCCTTTCCGTACGGGCCTCACGGGACCCGCTTCACGGTCAGGCGGTCAGCCTAGTTGACCGCGAGCACGGCCCCGACCTGCGCTGTTCACCCCTCAGCACTCGATCGAGACCGCCACAGCTCGACAGACCGCAGCCCGCCGCTCTTCCGTCAGGATCGCCAGACGCTCGACAAAGGCCCACTTTGGGATCAACTGCATGTTGTCGATGGCCACGACGCACGCATGGCGCATGCCATCTTCCTCATCGAGGGCCACTTCGGTCGGGATGCCGCGTCGTCGGCTGGTGATCGGCGCTGCTACAAGCCGAGCGACCACCGGCACGGCCGCCGAGCGGGTGAGGACCACGAACGGCCGCCGCTTCTTGTTCGGCGACTCGACCCACCACACGTCACCGGAACGCGGGTCCGCGGTCACCAGCCACCATCGTCGTCATCAAGCGCCTTGGCATTGATCCGCCAGGCCCACTCGCTCATTGCGTCCATGTCGCCCCATTCGTCGACGGTTCCAGCCGGGATCCGGGTGTACCCCTCGACGATCTGCCGATCGATCTCCTCGTTTCGCCACCGCTTCACGAGTTCCTCGATCGCCAGCCGGATTGCCTTCGACCTCGTCGCGGCCTCCGGGTGCTTGGCCAGCAACGCATCGAGCTCGACAACGAGATCTCCGTCCAACCGCAATGCTATCTGCGTGGTCATGCGCGAACGATATCACTGAGCCACTCGGTGGTGTCATACGGTGACCAACGACACCGCAAGGACCGCGGCGTCGCTGGCGAACGATTGCCACGCCTGTGGCGTGGCGGCTACCAGCGCGGCGCCGCGGCCTTCGGTGCAGCGTGCTTGACTCCACTTCGACAGTCGACCGGCCGTGATCGCGAGGGTGACCAGCGTGCCGTCGGCCCAGCCGTGGGCCATCGCATCGTCGCCGCTGAGGGTCGCGACCCGCTGGGTGCTGGTGATCCAGGCCAAGGCGTCGAGCTCTTCGTTGATCTGTGCTGCGACCTCGAACCGGAGACAGGCCGCCGCTCGGTCTCGGAGTTCGATGAGGTCACGGGCGCACGCCTCCACTGCCGCGGGATCCCGCGCCAGAATGGCCGCGAGGTCCTTCGCCATGGCCAGCCGATCCGTGTCCGCCACGCCGAGGACGGCGCCAAGCTCGCGCTCTGATGCCGTCAGCGCAGAACCGCAGTAGGCGATCGGGTGGACGCGGTGCAGCGCGGCCAGCGCGCCTCGCGTCCGGAGCCCGCCGAGATAGGGGCCGAAGCGCAGGACCCCATCTGCGAGCGGTGCGGCGTCGTCGTAGGCGATGCGGAGGCCCGCGGTTCGCTCGCGCCCATCCAGCAGCACGACGGTGGCCGTCTCCATGCCTCCCCGCACCCGATTCCATCGAGGTTTGGCGGCCTGGAGAAGGTTGCGTTCGAGCCAGGCGGCCTCATGGACGGATGCGCATGCGACGGCCTCGACCCGGACGATCAGGGGAACCATGCGCCGCAGATGGCGACGATCCTCCAGGTCGCCCCAGTACGACCCGACCCGGCTGCGCAGATCGGTGGCCCGCCCGATGTAGAGCACCCGGCCGCCGTCGCCGCGAAACCGGTACACGCCAGGCGATCGGGGCAGGAGACGGGCCACCTCACGCGGCGACATCATCTCGGACGACGGTACCGG
>JAYUDU010000011.1:0-2816 GCA_043739605.1 Acidimicrobiales bacterium
AGGTCGACTCTGGGGGCGACGGCGGCATCATCTACGGCACCGCCCCCTACGTCGACCCCAACGGCAACAACCCCTGCATCCGCTTCCGACAAACCCCCATCAACACCCTCGGCATCATCAACGACGGCGGCTACATCTACGCCTTCCCCCTGTGCCCCGGCACCGCCGCCCCCCGGCCAAGCCCAGGCGAAGCAGCTCTCTACGCCTGGTCAGAACTCGTCAAACTGCCAAAGCCCACCCTGAAGCTCAGCCACGAACGAGCCGTCACCGGCGACCCCCTCACCCTCACCGCCACCGGCCCCACCACCCTCCAACGCACCTACGACGTCTACGGCTACACCGTCACCCTCAACATCACCAGCACCCAGCTCGCCGACTGGGACGAACACCACCCCGAACCCGCCATCGCGAACGGACACACGACCGACCCCGTCAGCACCGCTGGCACCGCCACCCACGTCTACATCGACCGCGGCACCGCCAACATCTTCCTCGATCAACGCTGGACCTGCCACTGGACCGCAGGCGGCACCTCCGGCACCATCCGCGACCGCCTCACCACCACCACCAACCAACAGATCGCCATCGAAGAGATCCAAGCCATCCTCCGCTGACGACCGAGGGCGTCGGCCCTGCGAGGGCGCACGTGCTGCGCGACGGAGCGGACCGCGCTCCAATGCTCATCGAGCCGAGTCCCGGGCCTCGAGCATGGCGTCGGCATCACCGTCCTCGGCGAGCGGATCGGCGGCCGCCGCGGCGCCGGAGGTACGGCGCAGTGATGCGGCGATGGATGCTCCGAGGATCGTGGCGATCACCCCGAGGCTGAGCGCAGTCGGGACGTGCCAGAGGTCCACGAGCAGCATCTTCACGCCGACGAACGCCAGGATCGCGGCGAGGCCGTGCTTCAGGTAGACGAACCGATCCATCATCCCAGCGAGCAGGAAGTAGAGGGCTCGTAGGCCGAGGATGGCGAACGCGTTCGATGTGAACACTATGAACGGCTCGGAGGAGACCGCGAACACCGCAGGGATCGAGTCGACTGCAAAGATGACGTCGGTCGTCTCGATAGCCACGAGCACCACAAACATCGGCGTGGCCACCCGAACAATCTTGCCAGAACTGTTGGGTCGTCGGACAAAGAAGCGTTGGCCATCATAGTCATCTGTGACTGGCATCACCTTACGCACCAATCGGACCAAGGGGTTCTTCTCCGGCTGCATCTCCTTGTGGTCATGGCGGAGCATGCGCACGCCGGTGATCATGAGGAACCCGCCAAACACATAGATCATGAAGTGGAAGGCGTCGAGCAGCTGGGCCCCAACGGCGATGAAGGCCGCCCGCATCACGAGCGCTCCGAAGATGCCCCAGAACAGCACTCGATGCTGGTTCTTGGCGGGCACGGCGAAGGCCCCGAGAAGCAGCGCGAACACGAAGATGTTGTCGATGCTCAGGCTCTTCTCGATGAGATAGCCGGAGAAGTACTGCCCGCCTGCCGCGCCGCCAGCCAAGACCGTGAGGCCGACGCCGAAGGCGCAGCCGATGCCGATCCACACAGCAGACGACCACGCCGCCTCGCGGATCGAGACCACGTGGGCGTCCTTGTGGAGGAAGACCAGGTCGACGACGAGCATGCAGACGATGCCGCCGAGGACGGCCGCCCACACCCAAACCGGGACTCCGAGACCGAGGTCGGCGACGCCCTTCGTCGCGGCCAGCGCGGGGGACGTCACGAAGGTGCTGAACATTGGTGGGTGCGCTCCGGCTGCGGTCCCGGCACGTCGGCCGAGAGTGGTCTTGCAGCCGGAGGTCTCCCCCACCAGCGGGCCACGCTCCGCCACGGTGGCACCGTGACGTTCGCTGCGCTGGTGCCGGCCCGGCCGTCCACCCTGGCGGGGCGGACGACGTGATGACGGAACCGACGTTGGTGGGGTACTCCCCTCCGACGATGTGCAGTGTGACCGAAGCGGACACCGATGTCAACCAACCATTGCGAGCGGCGGCGCGCGATGCTGTCGGCGTGCGCAGAGCGGCGGGCCAGGCCCTCGGACAGTTGGCGGGCTTCGTCGGCGGGGGCGGGACGGCCCAGAGCGGAAGTGGCGGCCCCGACCACCGGCTCGACGGCCCGCTCGGCGAGCCGGTCGACCGCTTCGTGCGCGAGGTGTCCGAGGTGCTCATCGGTCTCGCCAGCACCGTCGTCGGGTCGGTGGCGACCAAACCCAACCAGCTTGAGCGCGATGTTGCCGTGGAAGCCCTCAACATCGTCTGCGCGGTGATCGACGCCGACGGTCGTCACGGCGACGATGAGCTGTGGGCGCTGGCGGGGGCGTTCGCGCCGCGTCTCGGTACCCAGCTTGGCCTGGCCGCGCCGGTTGACATCCGCGTCGCCGGGGTCCTGACCGGCAAGCGCGCCTGGGTGGACCACCCCTCGACCCTGTTTGCGATCCTGGTCGACCACGACCGGCGGGACGGGACCAAGACCGCATGGCGCTACTACGAGCTGGCCATGCGGATCGCCCACATGGTGGCCTCGCTGGACTCTGTGCCGAGCCCGAGCGAGCTCGCACTCATCGACACGCTCCGCTCAACCCTGACCACCGCGATGGCCGCCTCCGAAGGACCCGCCCCGCGCCGCGCAACGGGGCCTGGCGGGCCAACATCGGCTGCGTCGGAAGGGGTCAAAGAGGTCCAATCGTCGCCCCCGCAGGCACAGCCGCTCCCTCCGGCGCGACCGCTTCCCGAGCTGCTCGCCGAGCTCGATGCGCTCGTCGGCCTCGAGCCAGTGAAGGCAGAGGTGCGCCTCGTCGCCGACCTTCTCA
>JAYUDU010000012.1:0-7294 GCA_043739605.1 Acidimicrobiales bacterium
GTGCCGACCGGCTCGTTCGACCGAATCGCCTTCTTCGTGCAGGTGTGGGATGGACAGCTGGTCGCCCGCAGCTCATCCAAGGCCACCTACCACCAGGCCACCACGGCACCGCCCCCCGCCCAGACCTCAAACGTCACGGCCACACCGGCTGGCGCTTCAGGCCCCGGTGGCACCTACGCCGGCCCGGTCACCGTGACCGTGTCGACCACATCTGGCACGTCGGTCCGCATCGACGGCGGCCCCGACCAGCCATACACCGGTCCGGTCACCGTCTCCGGTGAAGGCGGCCATCAGGTCGCCTACAGCGTCGACGGCACCCAGATCGGTGTCGTCGTGTTCACCATCGACACCCTGGCGCCCACCATCACCGCCGTCGCCGACGCCGGCTCGTACCCGGTAGGCGAGGACGTGCCCACGTCGCGCCTGGTGTCGTGCAAGGACGGCGGCTCCGGCATCGCCTCATGCGTCATCTCGGCCGCGTCGCTCAACACCGCCCCGAACGGCACCAGGGCACGGACCCAGACCTTCACCGTCAACGCCACAGATGTGGCTGGTCGCACGTCATCGAAGACGGTCACCGTCACCTACATCGTCCGGCAGGAGCCGACGGCCGTCGTCACCGGCACGATGGGCGCGGGCGCATACACCGACACCGCCACCGTCACCGTGTCACCGACCGACGGCGCGATGATTGGCGTCGACGGCGCCGCCCCGACGTTGCGCAGCACGGTGACGGTGACCGCCGATGGCACCCACGCCGTCGCCTTCGCCAACCCAGATGGTGCGGGCAGCGTGCAGGTGACCGTCGACTCGGCCGCACCCACTGCGACCGCCAACCCAGGCGATGGGGCCAGCTACGCCGTCGGCCAGAACGTGCCCACCGCAGGTCTCGTCACGTGTGCCGACACCGTCACCGGTGTGGCGTCCTGCGTCGTCACGCCGAGCGCGCTCGACACCACGCCAGGCAACCCCCGAGCCCGGACGGTCACGTTGAGCGTCGTCGCAACCGACGGCGCCGGCCACTCCAGCACAACCCAGATCGTCCGCAGCTACAACGTCGTCCAGCCCCCGCAGGCCACCGTCACCGGAACCAAGGTCGGCAACATCTACAAGGACAGCGCAACGGTCACCGTTAGCCCCAGCGACGGCGCCCAGGTGCAGCTCGACAACGGCCCGGTGCTGACCCAGCCGACCATCACCGTCTCCACCGAGGGCGACCACGCCGTGTTCTACAGGAACGCAGATGGCAGCGGCACCGTGCAGCTGCGCATCGATGCGGCAGCGCCAACGGTGACCCAGAGTGCCGACGGTGAGAGCTACGCCGTCGGCCAACCGATTGCGACGTCGGGCTTCGCCACGTGTGCCGATGTCATCAGTGGCGTCGCATCGTGCGTCGTCTCGCCGAGCTCGCTCAACACTGCGGCCGGCAATCCCCGCTCGCGGGTCACAGCACTCACCGTCACTGCCACCGACGTGGTGGGGCACACCTTCACCACGACGTTCGATCACCACTACATCGTCATCCAGACTCCCGCAGCCACCGTCACCGGCACCATCGCCGGCGGTGCGTACAAGGACCGCGCGACGGTGACGATCAGTCCGAGCGACGGCGCCCAGGTGCAGCTCGACAGCGGCTCGTGGCAGTCGACGGCGACGCTCGTCGTCACCGCGGACGGCACCCACGCCGTTCATTACAAGAACCTCGACGGATCGGGCCAGGTCACCGTCTCGGTCGACAGCGCCGCACCCACCGCAACAAGCGTGACCGACGGTGAGAGCTACGCCCTCAACCAGGCCGCACCGACGGTCGGTCTGGTCGGCTGCGCCGACACCGTGACCCAGGTGGTGACGTGTTCTGTCAGCCCGGCCATGCTCGATACCGGCGTCGGGACCACCCGCAGCCGCACCACCAGCCTCGTCGTGACCGCTACCGATGCCGCCGGCCACACCGCCACCACGACCATCGTCCATCACTACATCGTCCGCCAGCCTGCGCAGGTCGTCATCACCGGCTCGCCGATCAACGGCTTCTACAAGGATCAGGTTGCGATCTCGGTCGTCCCGACGGACGGCTCGCCGACGCTCACCGTCGACGGCTCGACCAACCCCTACAGCGGTTCTGTCACCCTCACCACGGAAGGCACCCACACCATCAAGTCCGCCAACGTCGATGGCTCAGACGCTGCGAACGGCACCAAGACCGTGATCCTCGACACCAACGCCCCGATCGCGTCTGCCGCCGCACCGCGGACCTTGACGTTGCACCAGGCCCTGGCCTTCCGGGCGGGTGACCCCGCCACGGGCCTCGCCACCTGCACCGACGCCATCTCTGGCGTGACCCAGTGCACCCTGGCCAACGACGTCACCTTCGACACCTCAGGCGTCGGCCAAAAGACGGCCACCATCAACATCGCCACCAAGGATGGCGTCGGCCACACCGCAACCCGTCCCGTCGTCTACAGCTACAACGTCGTCTACATCTGGACCGGCTTCTTGGCGTACGCGGCCAACCCCACGACGGTGAACACTGCGACGCTGCCCATCGACATCGGCCTCAAGTTCCGCTTGAGCGATGCCTTGGGTGTCCAGGTGAAGAACGTCACCGGCATCACCCAAGCCGTTGTGAGGTCGACCGTCTGCGCTACCGCGACCGCCACCAACGACATGACGGCGACCGGGCTGTACGACGAACCGTTCTTGGTGACCCTGGCCGCCGGCGCCACCACCTACGAGACAACCTTCGGCAACTACATCAGCCACTACAAGCCCGCCCTCGCCGACCGAGGCACCTGCAATGTCGTCACCATCAGCACCCCCGATGGCCAGAGCCACGCCGCCTGGTTCAAGTTCTGAGCCTCCTCAACACGACCCTTGACAGGGCTTTGGGGGGGGCAAAGTACTCGGTGTTCACAAACGTCTCGAGGGGGACCCCACCATGACCACCACCCGCACCCGCCTGTACCGGCGACTCGCCGCCCTCACCCTAGGCCTGACCGGCCTGTGGCTCGCGACCGGAGCGACGCCAGCGCTCAACATCAACCAAATCGTGGGGCTGTAACTTGCAGTTCTCTCGCGCTCGTGTCCTGCGCCGCCTGGCCGTCCTCGCCATCGGCCTGACCGGCCTCTGGCTCGCCGCTGGCGCGAAGCCAGGAGTGACTCTCACCCAGATCCTCGGACTGTAGACGTGCAGATCACTCGCGCTCGTGTCCTCCGCCGCCTGGCCGTCCTCGCCCTGGGCCTGACCGGCCTCTGGCTCGCGACTGGAGCGCCGCCATTGACCAACCTCAACCAAGTGCTCGGCCTCTGACGCCGCCCGTCCGGCAGGTCGGCGCCAGTTGATGGTCGCCATTGGAGCGTTGCTGCTCGTCATCGGCGTCGCGGTCGGATACCTCACCGGGGGCCGGCTATCCCGATTGGCCTCCATCGAGGTTCCTTCGCCTGCGCTTGGCGCAGCCGCGCTCGCTGTCCCGATCGCTGCCGGCTTGGCGTTCGGCGGCACCGACTCTGCCGGCAGTCGCGTCGCGCTGATCGGGGGCCTCGGGCTGGGCGGCGCATGGGTGGCCGGCGCGATCCGGCGACAGCGTGGGTGGGCCGTCCGGTCTGCCTTCGCACTGACCGGCCTCGGTTGGGCATCGAACACCTTGGTGATCGCGGCGAACGGTCGCATGCCGGTCGCCGCCAGCTACACGCGCGATCACGTACTGGAGCGTGCGAGGCACCTCGTGATCGGGCCATCGACCCACCTCCGGGTCCTCGCCGATGTCATCCCATTCCGAGGCACGTTGCTGAGTATTGGCGACGCCCTAATGGTCTTCGGCATCGTCGCCGTGGTCGCCACGGGCATGTCGCGAGGCGCCCGCGCCGGATTGGCGCCAGCGATTGGGAGCGCGCTCGGCGGTTCCGAACTGGCCGACTCCCGCACGACCAGGGTGACGAAGGCGACCGACGGACCCTGATGGCCAACGCTGCGAAACCGACTGCCGACCAATATCGGGTAAGTCACAATTGAGCTACATGCGAGCGTCCCAGTGGCGATGGCTACGCTCAGGGCGTGGGGTTCACGGCTCCCTTGCGATTGTGGAGCAAATGGCATGAACCTGCAAGGTTTGCTTCGCCGGTGAAGCCATCTGTCGACCGGCATCACGCCAGTGGGGTCCCGGGTGCAAGGTGAGCCCACCGCTTCTCGAGCAATGGTGGTAGCTGGATGATTCCGAGTTCTTCGGCTTCTATTCGAGATGCAATGCCGGCTGATTCGCCACCAGCGAGCGCGCTTGAAACCACTCGGGCGAAGAATCCTTCGACACGCCAAGTCCCTGAAAGGCGCACGCCATCAACAAGTGAGCGTCGCGCGCCTTCGACATCTTGCCGAGCGAGCCGTTCCAAGGCCCCAAGCCACGCTGCCCCCGCCGATCCCTTGATTAAAAGACGATCGTCATCGCTAAGGTGTTTGCCCTCCATCAGATGCAGTTCACATCGCACAAGATGTGCTTCATCTGAAGTAAGATCCTCAAGCAGCGTGTTCGCGGTATCACACTCGCCTGCTCTGAGAATAGCGAGCGCTATCGCTGCCTTCAACCTCGCCGGAGGGATGGATTCCGATAACACCGAAACGGGTAGGGCGACTTCGAGGTGAACGAGCGCGTCGGCAAAGCAACCTTGCTGAATGAGAAGAGTTCCGAGGTTGAAGCGAGCAATGGTCGCTGATGGTACGGCTCCCGCGGCGTCGAGCGCAGCGACGGCTGCGGCAAAGAGAGCGACAGCCTCAGGGATCCGGCCCGCGTTCACCAGGGCATGTCCGCGGTTACAGGTCACGACACCTTCTCCCAGCATGTTGCCAGCGGCACGGTACAGGGCGATGGCGCGGAGAGCGTGCGTATCGTCGCCAGATCCTGTCGCATTGATCGTATGCTGTCGCAGGGCGGACGCTCGCGCCAGCGACGCGACGTCGCCGGCTGCCGTCGCGAGCGTGTCGAGCCCGTCCAATGCCTCCGACGCGACCTTCGGACGACCGAGCATCGTGGCTGCGAGCGCCATCGTTCCGAGGAGGAGCATCGCTGTCGGGCCTGTGGGTGTTGCGCCGAGCGACCTCAATCCTCGACGCGCCGCTAGGAGCTGAAGGTCGAATCGGCTGCGCCGCTGTTCGAGGTCAGCGAGGAGAACCTCGAAACCCGCGCGTGCCTCGCCGACGGGCGCAGCGAGTCGCCCGCGCAGCGCGACTTCCCTAGCTCCAGCGGTATCTCCGCTGTCGAGGCGCGCGTGTCCAAGACGGAACAGGTTTCGTGCCCGAACTCCCGGGTCGAGATCGGGCATGTACTTCGACGCGTTCACCGCCAGCTGCCACGATGCTGCGGCAGCGCTTGGTTGCCAGGCAGCCTGTGCGTGCTCAGCAGCCAGGGCGGACCACCGGTAGGCGTCGGCCCAGTCGCCTGCCGCGTGCCTGTGCACTGCGAGCGTCGCGGCGGTCGCGTCCGTCGTGGCGCCGCTGGTGAGGTCGGCTTCGATGGCGTCGGCTGCGGAGTGGTGGAGGCGTCGGCGGCGGGCAAAGGAGAGGCCGGCGTACGCCGCCTCTCGCTCGACGGGGCGCGCGAAGGCCAACAGGCCGGGGGGCGCCGGCACCAGGAACTCGTCGAGGGCGTCGAGGTCGCTCTCGACTCCCTCGATCGCCGCCACCCGGATGGCCAGTTCGGGCGAGAAGGAGGTGCCGAGGACGGCGCACACTCGCAGGAGGGTCCTCGATGCGGGCGGGAGGCGGTCGATGCGGGCGGCGACGGCCGCCTCGACCGATTCGGGGAAGGGGGCATCCTTGGGGGCGCGGGCCAGCTCGACGACCAACGCGGGGTTGCCGGCGGCGCGGTCGGCGATCTCGGCGGCCTCGGCTGGAAGGATGCCCAGGTCTCCTCGAGCGAGGCGGGCGAGGACGATGGCCCGCTCCGCGTTGAGGGGCCCCAGCTGGATGTCGGTGGTGGTGCGCCACCCCCGAGCAGTGTCGTCTGCGGCGCGTTGCGCGACGGCGACGAGCAGTCGTGCGGTGCCCATCGCAGCGTCGGCGCCGATGCGGTCGAGGGCGGAGAGCGAAGCGGCATCGGCGAAGGTTGCGTCGTCGACGCAGATGCACAGGGGGCGCCCGGTGTGCTCGACAGCGGCGAGGATGGTCGAGGCGACGGCGTCGGTCTGGCGGTCCGCTCGGAACTGCTCTGCCAGTGCATCGACCTGCGGCGTTGACGGAACGACCAGCTCGACGAGGCCGGCGATGAGAGGCGCCCACTGGAGCAGCGACGGGTCCAACGCCTCAAGGTGGCGCAGCAGCGCTTCGCCGTCGGCGACGTTGGCCGAACCCAGCATGCGCGTCAGTAGCAAGCAGGTGAGCAGATGCGCACTTGACGTCTGGTAGGGGTCGCCGCGGAGGCGAACCACGTCTGCGCCGGTGGCCTCAGCCACAGCGCCGAGCTCGACGAGCAGACGGGAGCCGCCGAAGCCCGCTTCGCTGGCGATGAGGGCCGTCCCTCCGTGGCCGGCCGTGGCCTGGTCCCACGCATGCAGCAGTGTGGCCAGCTCGGGCTCTCTGCCGACGAGCGGCAGGCGCTCTGTGGCCGCGGGACGAAGACCGGTGATCGCGCCAACCGACGCCGCCTCGATGGGCTTCGCCTTCCCCTTTGCCACAAACGGTTCGATGTCGGTCGTAGCAAAGAGCGTGCGCGACCGGATGAGGACATCTGGCGTGGCCAGCACCTGGCCGGCTCCGGCCTTGGCCATCACCCGTGCTGCGGTGTTCACGGTGTCGCCCATTGCGGTGTATCGGGCATGCGCCCCGAGGTGCAGGAGTCCGACGTACGCCGCCCCCCGGTGCAAGCCGACCCGCACCGGCAGGGGAGCGCCGGCCCGCACGATGGCCCGGGCGGCCCGCAGGGCTCGGTCTTCGTCGTCGCCACCAGCGCGGGGCGCGCCGGTCAGGGCAACCACCTTGAAGCCATCAGGGGCGACGTCGCTGGTGATGAAGGTGACGTCGTAGGCCCGACAGGCGTCCTCGATGATGGCGATCGTCGCGGTCAGGTCTGCTGCCGCCGCTAGCGCGCCCGCGGTGGTGAGGCGGTCGTCGAGACCGACCACCTGGATGAAGGCGACGGTCACCAACCGGTGCTCCAGTTCGCCGCCGCCCGCGCCAAGCTCTGCGGCGATGACCGGCGGCAGGAACCTTCGAAGAGCGGGGACCGGGCCTGCTGGTTCGGCCCGATGTGGCACCCCGCCGTGGCCGGTGCGCCCCGGAGGCAAGCGGCGCAGCAACACCCCAGGGCCC
>JAYUDU010000013.1:0-2803 GCA_043739605.1 Acidimicrobiales bacterium
CCCGGGCGCTGCTTCACGCGCTGGTGTCCGCCGATGGAGCAGGTCTGGCAATGATCTCGGTCCCCGGTGCCTACGCCGCGGCCGAGGCGGCCAAAGCCCTGGCGAGCGGGCTGCACGTAATGGTCTTCAGCGACAATGTGTCCGTCGACGACGAGGTGTCGCTCAAGTCGTACGCGGACCGACGCGACCTGTTGATGATGGGCCCTGATTGCGGAACCGCGATCATCAACGGTGTCCCGCTCGGATTCGCGAACGTCGTGCGGCGAGGTCCGATTGCCGTGATCGGCGCCTCGGGCACAGGCATGCAGGAGATCACGGCCCGCATCCACCGATTGGGGTCGGGGGTGTCGCAGGCGATCGGCACCGGCGGCCGCGACCTCTACGACGCCGTGGCCGCCCGAACGATGCTGCTCGCGCTGCGCGCGATCGCCGACGACCACTCGACCGAAGTGGTCGTGCTGGTCTCCAAACCGCCGAGCGCCCCGGTGCTCGACCTCGTGCTGGCGACGATCGGGGCGCTGCGGGCGCAGGGTCGCCTGCGCATCCCGGTCATCGGGGCGTTCCTGGGTATCGACGAAACGGTGCTCGCGAACCGCGACGTGATCTGTGCCGACACGCTCGCGCGGGCCGCCGATCTCGCCGTCGCCCTCGCTCCGGGCGTCGACCGTGGGGCCGACGCAGAGGTTGCGACACAGCCCGAGCCCATGCGCACCATCGACGAGCGCGTCGCGGGCATGGACGAGTCCCGACGGCTGCTGCGTGCCGCCTTCTGCGGAGGCACCTTCTGCTATGAGGCGCAATTGGTGCTGGCCCGCCGCGGCATCCGCGTGGCATCGAACACCCCCATCTCGGACAACGCCTCTGTCGTGTCGAATGACCGCGACGAGCCGCTCTGGCCCGAATCCCATACCGTCCTCGATCTCGGTGCCGACGAGTTCACGGTGGGGCGACCCCATCCGATGATCGACCCGACCCTTCGCGACGACCACCTCGAGTACGCCTGGCGTGACCCGCACACGGCGGTGATTTTGTTCGATGTGGTGCTCGGCCACGGATCGGCGGCCCGGCCGGTCGAGGCGCTGCTGGAGCGCCTCGGTGGGCTCCGCCACCGGACCCCGGCAATCGGCCAGGTGGTTGCGATCGCCCACGTCTGCGGGACGGTGCTCGACCCCCAGGACCGCAACGCCATCATCGCGAGCCTCCGCGAGGCCGGGGTGCTGGTGGCCGACTCGAACGCCGAGGCGGCCCAGTGGGCCGGGCACGCGCTGCGCGAGGTCGGCCGCCGTGGCGCGAGATCGGCGGCGTCGTGACGGTTCCGTTCAACGCACCGCTCTCGGTGGTCAACGTCGGACTCGAGGGCTTCACCGCGGCAATCCGCGATGCGGGCGCTGACGTGGTGCACGTCGATTGGCGGCCGCCCGCCGGAGGCGACGTCGGTGTCGCCCGCGCCAACGCGATGTTGCTGTGCGACCCCCGGGTGGGTGCGGCCAATGCGCGGGCGCTGGCGGCCTTCTCGGCGGCCGAGCCGGTAGCCATCGGTGTTCGGGCCGCATCGACGGTGATCACGTCACTCGGTGCGGGCGCTCGTTTGCTGCTCCACGCCGGTCCGCCCATCGATCGCACCGAGATGTGCGGCCCCATGATCGGGGCGCTCGTCGGCGCCATCGTGGCCGAAGGTTGGGCCGACGCACCCGAGACCGCTCGTTCCCTCCTGCTCGATGGCGGAGACGTCCGACTGGACTCGTGCCACCACCATCGGGCCGTTGGTCCAATGGCGGGGGTGATTTCGCCGTCGATGCCGGTGTGGGTCGTCGAAGACGCTCGCACGGGCACCCGAGCCTTCAGCAACCTCAACGAAGGGCTGGGCAAGGTGCTCCGATTCGGGGCGCAGGGGCCCGAGGTTCTCGCCCGGCTCGAGTGGATGCGCGCCGAGCTCGGTCCGGCGCTCGACTCAGCCCTGGGCGAACTCGACGGACTGGCATTGACCCCCCTCATGGCGCAGGCCTTGCACATGGGAGACGAGTTGCACAACCGCAATGTCGCGGCGTCCGGGCAACTGCTCAAGCGACTGGCTCCCGCGCTCTTGGGAGGTGCCCTTTCGGTGGCGGCGGCGCGGCGGGTCATCGAGTTCATCGCCGCCAACGACCACTTCTTCTTGAACCTCTCGATGGCGGCGTGCAAGCTGCGGCTCGACGCCGCGTCGAACGTCGCCGGATCGAGTGTGGTGACGGCGATGACCCGCAACGGTGTCCGGTTCGGCGTGCGGCTGAGCGGGACGGGCGACAGGTGGTTCGAGGCACCGGCTCGACACATCGACGGTCTGTACTTCCCGGGCTTCGGCCCCGATGACGCCCAGGCCGACCTCGGCGACAGCGCCATCACCGAGACCGCCGGACTCGGTGGTTTCGCAATGGCGGCGGCGCCGGCCATCGTGCAGTTCGTCGGCGGCACGTCTGGCGATGCGGTTGCGAACACACGACTGATGCAGCAGATCTGTGCCGGGACCAACCAGGCCTTTTCGATACCGATGATGGACTTCGGCGCGCCGCCCATGGGCATCGACGCGCGGCTGGTCGTCGACCGCGGCATCCTGCCCGTGATCAATACCGGGATTGCCCACCGCCGCGAGGGCGTCGGGCAGATTGGTGCCGGCATCACGAGCGCGCCCGATGGTTGCTTCACCGCCGCCGTCATCGGTCTGGCGGCCGCGCTCGGCCACGATCCGAACGGGCCGATCCTCGCGGACGCAGCCACCGACCTGGCAGCACAGGGCGCTGATCTGGCGGCGCGCCCGACATGAAAC
>JAYUDU010000014.1:0-2800 GCA_043739605.1 Acidimicrobiales bacterium
GCGACGGGCGGGAGGAGCCCGGTGGACGCGTGACCTCCGTAAGAGAGCGCGGCGAGCAGCACGAGCGCCCAGACGCCGGCGAGCGGGCGCCACCATCGCGGCACCGACGAGGCCAGGAGCGGCCGGATGAGCGGCGCTCCGCCGATGACGAGCAGGGCGACCCGACCGAGGGCGGCCTCGCCGTAGCGGGTGTGGAACGTTGAGCTGAGCACCGTCGATCGGGCGACGTCGCTGAGGGGGAGGCCAGCGCCGTAGACGCCTTCGAGTACGAACGAGGCGACGGTAGCGACGAGCGCGACGAGCCACGAGATCCACACGATTCGAGCGGTCCGGCCCGTGGTGCGTCCCGCCTGCCATGCCGTGACGATGAGGAAGGCGATGCCGAGCAGGACGAGGGTTCCAGACAACGCGAGGAACCGAGCCGCGGCAAACACTCCGCCGGTCGCCACCGCCCCGCCGCGGGCTGCCAGCAGACGTGCTGCGACATTGTCCGACACTGCGCGCCCGATCCCGACGCTGAACGTGAAGGCGCCTTGGGCCGGGTGGCCGTCCGCGCTGATGACCCGCCACGTGACGACGTAGCCGCCGTCGGGGAGGCGAGCCAGGTCGGTGGAGACGGTGTGATCGTCGTCGCCGACCCGGCTGACACTGCCGTCGTCGAGACGCTTGCCGTTGACGTCGAACACGCGAATGGCACCGACGGGTCCGGCTACAACCTCGTTGAAGCGCAGGCTGATGACCTTGGGCGATGCGTCGAGGTGGCTGGACGCAGGCGGGTCGGTCTGGACAAGTGTCGAGTGCGCCGCAGCCGGACGGGCCGGAGCGATCAGCAGCATGAGCGCAACGGCGATGGCGACAAGGGCGATGGCGGTCCGCCTTGAGGCGCAGGTCATCTTGAAGCCACCACGGTGCGGCGCGTGCCGGCGGCGCGACTGCGCGCCGGTTCTGGCCGCCGGGTCGCCATGAGGAGCAACCCGAGTCCGATCGGTGCCGCGAAGTGGTTCGCTTCATGGATGGCCGCGACCCGACCGGCCGCGATGTCGAGAATCGACACGCCGACGCTCCCGGCGACGAGGCCGAAGAGCACGGCGAGCATGCCGCGGGCCGCGTGGGGTCGGTAGGCGGCGAACGCGAGGCCGCACCCGAGTGCGAGCTCCCATGCGCCGAGCTCGCGGTGGGCGTGGCCGAGGTCGCCGGAGAACCGTGCCGCGATGGCAGCGATGCCAGAGCACACCTGCACGATGGCGATGGTGAACAGCCCGATCTGGAACACCCGACCATCTCCGACGGCCGACCGCTGCCCAGCGGCCACTGCGCGTCGCGCGGCGGCGAGGTCGTGTGCCCGGTCGGATCGCACGCTCGCCACGATCGCGTCGGCGAGGTCGGGCACGGTCGGCGCGGGGCGGACCCGCAGCCTGCGGTGCAGGGCGCCGTAGGCCTCGATGTAGGTCGCGCATCCGACACACATCGCGGCGTGGACACGGTCGAAGCCATCGGGGGGCGCTTCGCCGTCGAGCTCGGCAGAGACCCCCTCCCGGTACGCCAAGCAGGCCGAGCCGAGGGCACCGCCGTCCGGGCGCGCGGGAGTCATGATGCGATAGTCGATCGACGCCTGTTCTTGGTTCCCCGGCGTTCGGATGTTGGTCGATCACGCTTCTAGGATCGTCACATGAGGCACGCGGATGGGGACGATCTCACGCGTTTGCTCCTCGCGGCGCAGGCGGGCGACGCGGCGGCCGAGACCGCGTTCGTTCGCCGCACCCAGGCCGAGGTGTGGCGTCTGGTGGCGCACCTCGCGGACCGGTCGCGGGCCGATGACGTCACGCAAGAGGTGTATCTCCGGGCCTTCCGTGCGCTGCCCCGCTATCGGGCTGAGGCGTCGGCGCGGACGTGGCTGTTGACCATCGCGCGCACCACCGCCATCGACGCCGTCCGTGCGACGACGCGCCGCCGCCGCCTCGATGCGCGGTTCGACCGTGAGCGCCATGCAGACCACGCATCCGACGTCACCGGCGTGTTCGATCTCGAGGCGCTCGTCGACTCGCTCGACCCCGATCGAAGGGCGGCGTTCGTGCTGACCCAGGTCGTCGGCCTCGGGTATGAGGAGGCCGCAGCGGTGGTCGGCTGCCCGGTCGGCACGATCCGCTCGCGGGTCTTCCGTGCCCGTGCCGACCTCGTGGCACTGGTGGCCGACGGGGAAGCCGACGGAGCAGCCGACGTCGATGTGGCCCCGCCGCCGGCGCGCCGGGTCAGCGGCGACGCTTGATCACGACGGTGACGGCACCGACCGCGAGTCCGGCCAACGCAATGGCCACCCCGCTGGTGCGCACCGCCGGACCGCTGGCGCCGCCGAGGTCATCGCACGCCTTTGCGGGATCGATCCCTGCGTAGACGAGGCCACCCTTGTTCGGCGACGTGGTGAGGCACCCACCCTCGTAGCGGGTCGACTCGCCCGTGGTCGAGCTGACCGTCATCGGGAACACCAGCGACGCCTTCTTCGGTGCCATGCCCCGCACGGTCATCACGACAGACCGGCCGGGGGCGATGTCGCCGGTGAAGTGAATGTCCGCGGCGCCGGTGGTGACCGTCCAACCCGTGGGCGCCGACGCGCCAGACACCTCGAAGCCGGATGGGATCTCGATGACGACGCTCTTGGTGTCGGCCGCGAAGTGTGAGTCGACGAGCAGGGCGAGCGCGACGGGCCGCCCGACGGGGATCTGCACCGGGCTGAGGTAGGGGTGCGCACTGGCGGGCGTGATGCCGATGCCGATGCCCAGTGCGACTCCGATCGCGGCGATGC
>JAYUDU010000015.1:0-7206 GCA_043739605.1 Acidimicrobiales bacterium
CGCTGACGACGCGATCCACAGCAAGTTGCGGCCGGCGTCGTAGGCGATGCCGTACGGCCGCGCTCCGACCTTGGTCGTGGCGACGAGACGGACGTGGTCGAGGGTGGCCTCGTAGGTGAAGACGGCGTCGCCGTTGGTGTCGGCGACGTAGAAGGTCGCGCCGGCCGGCGTGACCGCTCCGGCCACGACGTGCGTCGGCCCCGCCCCTGCCGCGGCCCGCCCGATCTCGGCGCCGTCAGGCCGGTAGGCCGCGACCTGGCGGCCCCGGACGCCGACCACAAGCGCCACGGACCCGTCGGCGGCGGCCGTCACCCCGCCCGGCTGCACGGGCGCGGGCACAACCCGGATCGTGCCGTCAGGCCGGATGAGGTGCGCGGTGTCGGCCAGCTCGTCGCCGACCAACACGGTCCCCCCGCGCAGCGCGGCGACGTCGTGGGGCTGGCGACCGACCGGGCTCGTCGGCAGTTCCGTGCCCGCGGGGAGGCTGAGGCGGTGCAGTAGGTCGCGTTCCTCGTCTGGCACCAGGACCGGCCCGCCGGGAGCGGCCAACGTCAGGTGGCGCGCCCCACCGGGCAGGGGCACCGTGGCCCGCATCGCACCGGTCGTGAGGTCGCGCAGCACCACCGCAGCCGGGTCGCGGACGGCGACGGCCAACGTGCCAGTGGTTGCATCGGCCACGAGCCCTTCCGGAGTGCCTGGCTGTGAGATGACGTCGCCATCGGGTGGCACCGAGGTCGCTGGCGCGACCGCTGGCTCTGGGGCGCCGGGCAGCACTTTGGGGGCGGTCGGCGAGCTTGCGCACCCGGCGGAGAGGACGATCGCGACGAGAGTCACCACCCAACTGCGACGTCTGAGGAAGCCGAGCGGGGGTCCAAAGTCGAGTGCAACGCGATGCGGATACCGAGCGGTGGTGGCCATACCACTATCGGAGCACGAAGCCGAGGCCTCCGAGACCGCCGGCCCTTGCCATCCTGTGAAGTCAACAAGCCGCGCGGCGTCGGCGGAACTGGCACGCCGACGGGCTACGACCGCAAAGGCCACGGATCGTCCATCGATCTCGACCGCGATCCCGCTCAGACCCGGTCTCAGGCGACGCGACGACGAGCGGTGATGGCGTGGACGGCGGCGTCGAGGACGACGCCTTCGGGGCTGAGGTGGTCGAGGAACACGGCGCGAATCGCTTCCACCGCGAGAGCAGCAGCATCAGGGTCGGCGTCCTTGAGGAGTGCGGCGCCCGGGCCGGTGGCTTGAAGGAAGGTCATGGCCTCTTCGAGGCCGCCGCCTGCGAGGAGCATCGGGCGGCGTTCGGGGGTGAAGGCGACGTCGGTCCAGCCGGCGGTGTGCAGGAGCTCAGTGACCCGCGTCGGGTCGGACAGCGCGAACATGCCAGGGGCACCTGACGGGCCGAGGTCCGGGAAGGCGACATGGGCGAGCGCGGCGGCGCCGGGGATCATGAGCCAGTCCTGGTCGTCCAGCGGGGCCCACGCGATCATCGCAAGCCGCCCACCGGGTTGGACGTGGGCTGCGATGTTGGTGAATGCGGCGATGGGGTCGTCGAAGAACATGACCCCGAACCGGCTGATCACCACGTCGTAGAGGCCACCGAGGGGGTCACTCTGAGCGTCGCCCTTCGTGAACGACACCGCGGGGAGGCCGGCAGCGGTGGCGAGGGTGCGGGCGTGAGCGAGCATGGCTTCAGAGATGTCGACACCGGTCGCCGAGCCGTCAGCTCCGGCTGCTCGGGCGGCGTCGAGGGTGGTGGCGCCGCAGCCGCAGCCGATGTCGAGGACGTGCTCCCCGGGCTGGGTCGCGGTCGTCTCGGCGAGAAGGTCGGCCCAGGGCTTGAGCATGCGGTCGTAGCGCTCTTGGAGGCGGACCCATTGGTCGCCTTTGTCGCCGTCCCAGGTGACGGCTGCGGTCTCGTTGCTCATCTGATCGGGGTTGTGTCTGTGGCGATGGCGGTCAGGGTGGGGTCGTCGACGGCTTGGAGGTGCTGGCCGAGTTGGTGGATGAGGAGGCGGGCGACGCCGGGACCGAGGAGAAGCCGGCCCCGTCCGAGGAGCGGGCCCGGGTCGGTCGGGGCGGCCTTGGCGGCGAGGGCATGGGTGAGCGCGTTGACGATGCCTTCTGCGGCAGTCGCGGTTGCATCGACGAGTACTCGGAGGGCGGCGTACACGTCGTCGCGGGGCAGTCCGGCGTCGATGGTGTCCGCGGCGAGCCGCACGAGCGAGGGGGCGGGAACGCACCACACGCCCGGTGCTTCGGCGGTGATGAGCCCGAGGCCAGTGAGGCGCTTGCGGTCGCGGGTGCCGAGCGGGGTGAGGAGAGCGGCGAGGCCGTCGTCATCGAGTCGCAATGCAGCTTCTTCGAGGAGGCCGGCGGCGGGGTCTGCGAGGACGTCGAGGAGGTCGCCGCCGCCGTCGAAGGCGTCGAACAGGTCGCGGATCCCGGCGAGGGAGTAGCCGCGTTCCTGGAGGCGGGCGATGACGCGCAGTCGTTGCAGGTGGCCGGCGTCGTAGACCCCGACCCGGCCGACCCGGATGGGGGGCGGGAGGACCTTCATCGTTTGGTACTCGCGGATCGTTCGGCCTGGCACGTCGGCCTTGCGTGCAAGCTCATCGATCGTCATCCCGGTCGGCACCCCATCATACTAACAGTGATCACCGGCACGGTGATCTTTGTCACAGCACTCGACATGATCGCGCCTGACCGTTACGGTGATCGCTGTGAACATGTTGCAGTCCCCGTTCGGAGCACTCGTCGAGAGGCTCGCGCTGGAGCCCGGCTTCGCTGGGGCGCAACTGGTGGGGTCGGCGCCTCTGACCGGTGGGTTCTGGGCGGAGACCACCCGCCTCGACCTCACGGTCGCTGGCACACCGCGCGCCGTCGTGGTTCGGCGGATGCCTGACCGGGGCGCTGCGACCAAGGAGGCGGCCATCCAGCGCGCCGTCGCCGCGACCGGGTTCGCCGCTCCGGCCGTATTCCTGTTCGACGCCGACGGCACCGAGGGCAGCGGCGGCCGGGCGGAGGTCGTGATGAGCCTCGCCCAAGGGGCTCCGATGCTGAGCGGCCTGAGCGGTTTCGCTGCGTTGGCCAAACTGCCCAGCCTTGCCCGACGCCTCCCGGCGTTGCTCGCTGACGCGATGGCGGCGTTGCACGCCGTCGACACGACCCCAGTCGCCGCAGCCCTTGCCCGAGTAGACCTCACGAGCGCGGCGACCCTCGGGGCGATGCTCGCCGGTTTCGTCGAACGGACCGCAGCCGCCGACCGCCCCGACCTCGCCGACGCGATGACCCGGCTTGCCGCTGCCGAGCCCGCGGCGGGTGAGGTCGTCGTCTGCCATGGCGACCTCCACCCGTTCAACCTTCTCGTGACCGACGACGGAACGTGGACGCTGCTCGACTGGACCGCGTCGCTCCTGGCCGACCCCGCCTACGACGTGGCGTTCACTCGGCTGATGCTGCGTCACCCACCGCTGAGCATGCCGGCACCGCTCGCGCCAGTCGTGTCAGCAGCCGGGCGGTGGCTTGCGAAGCGGTTCGAGATCGCGTACGCCGAGGCGTCCGGTCGTCGCCTCGACCCGGTCCGGGTCGACTGGTTCGACGCGCTCCTCTCGGCTCGGATGCTGCTCGAGGTCGACGGTTGGCGCCAGACGAACACCGTGGCCGACCACCCCGGCCATCCGTTCCTCACCATCGGCCCGCACGCCGCCGCCACCCTCACCCGCCAGACCGGCGTACCCGTCGCATGGCGGCTCACCTGACCCCTGGACGCGGGCCCTGTCGTCAGGGGGCGTCGTCCGGGCCGTCGGCCGTCGCCGGCTGACCGGCGTCGACAGCGCCCCGGGTTCGGTTGAGGTCTGCGGCCGAAACCTACGCGCTGCGAGTCTGAAAAGGGAGTTCCGCCAGCTCGGCGAGGATCCGGTGCGCATGGTCGGCGAGGGCGGTGCCGGTGTGGCCGGCGCCGTCAACGATGATGAGCTCGCTGTCAGGCCAGGCGTGGTGAAGGCGCCACGCGCAGTCGAGCGGGCCCGAGAGGTCGAGGCGACCGTGAATGAGGGCGCCGGGGATGCCGGCGAGGCGGTGGGCGTTGTCGAGGAGCTCGTTGGGGGCGAGCCACGAGGCGTTGCGCCAGCAGTGCGTGACCTGGCGGGCGAACGCGAGCCGGAACGAGGGGTCGTCGTAGCGGGCTGGACGGCGGGCCTCCGGGGTGGTGGCGATGTGGGCGGCCTCCCACTCGCACCACGCAGTGGCCGCATCGGCGGCGACACCCCGGTCGGCGTCGTGGAGGAGCTCGGCGTAAGCGTCAACCAACGGGAGGTGACGGAGATGCACCGGCACGTACGAGGTGAACGCCTCCCAGGCGGCTGGGAAGAAGCGCCCGGCGTGGACGGTCAGCCACTCGATGTCGGCGGCGGTGCCAGTGCTCACCGCGCCGAGGACAAGGCCAAGGACCCGCTCCGGGTGGCGCTCGGCGTAGGCGGCGCCGAGGACCGAACCCCACGAGAAGCCGACGACGAGCCAGCGGTCGATGCCGAGGCGCTCGCGCACGCGCTCGATGTCGGCGACGTGGTGGTCGATGTCGATGCTGGCCCAGTGGACGTGGTCGCTGCTGGCCTCCGGGGTGCTGCGACCCGCCGCCCGCTGGTCGAACAGCACACCGCGATGGGTCGGGCTGAACAGCCCGCGTGCTGACGCTGTCGCGCCCGATCCCGGGCCACCGTGGAGGTAGACGCCCGGGACTCCATCCCGGCTCCCGACCTCCTCGACGTGCAGCTCGTGGCCGTCCCCGACGTCGAGGCGGAAGGTGTTCCAAACGTCCATTGCCACGAGCATCGCACTGCTCCTCGCTGTCGCGTCGATGGCCACGCGATCGACCCGAGGTCCAAGTCAGGGCGTGAGGCGGTGGAGATCGCGGGGAAAGAGCGTCACGTCGCGAACGTTCTGCGCCCCGACGATGCGAGCGACCCAACGCTCCAAGCCGATGGCAAAGCCACCATGGGGTGGCATGCCGTGGCGGAAGGCTTCCAAGTAGCCGTCGAGTGGCGCAGTGTCCTGGCCGCGAAGTGCGGCCACGTAGTCGTCGTAGCGGTGCAGGCGCTGGCCGCCGGTGACGAGCTCAACCCCTCGAAACAGCAGGTCGAAGCTGTTGGAGACCGCAGGGTCTGACGGCCGTGGATGCGTGTAGAACGGGCGCTTCGACATCGGATAGCCGACGACGAACAACAGGTCGGAACCGTGCGCCCGATGCGCCCACTCACCAAGCCAACGTTCGTGAGCGGGAGCGAGATCGGGCTCGCCGACCACTGGCTCCCCGGTTGCCGACTCGATCATCTGCTGCGCCTCGGCGAAGTCCACAGCCGGGATGTCAGAGGGGATCGTCGGGAGTGCGATGCCCAGTGTGGCGACTGCCGGTGCGGCCGACTCTTCGATCATGGCGACCATGCCGGCCAACACCTCTCGGAGCACCTGCATGACGTCGTGGTGGTCGTCGATGAACCCGAGCTCGGCGTCGAGTGACACGTACTCCGCGAGGTGGCGGGTCGTGTCGTGCGGCTCGGCGCGGAACACGGGGCCAACCTCGTAGACCCGCTCCAACGCGCCCACCATCGTCTGCTTGTACAGCTGTGGGCTCTGCGCGAGAAAGGCTGGGCGGCCGAACCAGTCGATGCCGAAGACGTTCGCTCCGGACTCGGTTGCGCTCGCCACGACCTTCGGCGTGTAGATCTCGATGAAGCCCAACGCGTCGAGCGTTGACCGGAACCCCGCAACCGACGCAGCAGTGATCCGCGCCGCCGCCTGTCGCGTGGGGTGCCGCAGCGCGATCGCGGCGTGGTCCAGCACTGTGGAGAGCTGTGCCGGGATGGTTGACCTGCGCAGCTCGAACGGCAGCATCTGTGATGAGGCCGTGCTGACCACCTCGATGATGGGCTGATGGATCTCTGCGCCAGCCGCGGCTTGCTCACTTGCCACCGCAGTTCCGCAGACTCGAAGCACCGATTCAGACGGGAGTGCCCCGAGCAGCGCACGCTCGGCTACGTCGTGCACGACGACCTGCGCTACCCCGGCGCGGTCGCGCAGCAACAGGAACGTCACGTTCGCCAGGCGGCGCTGGTGGTGCAGCCAGCCTGCGAGGTGGACGGTCTCGCCCACGTGCGTGGCGACCTCGGTCGTCAAGGTCCGGATAGGGATGGTGGTCATTGTCGCTCCTCCTCGGTCGAGATCCCAAGGTGCGGGCGAGGGGAGCTCGCGGTGCCACCGCACTTCGTCGCCGATCGGCGACCTCGTTGGAGAAGCGGCTCGGAGGATGTCGTCCCTCGTCAGCACCGCTGCGCCATCAACCATACGCGAGCGACCGCTCCCCACCGCCTGATTTCGGTAAGTCGTGCGCCGGGGCCCTGCAGCCCGGCGCGGGAGGAGCAGGCGATCGCTCCGGAGGTGACGGCCACAGCCTCAGCGTCCGAAGTCGCGCAGAGGATGGCCCGCTCCGGTATTCACAGCCCAACGCGTTGAACCTGGGTCGTGGTCGACGGGCGAAGCTCAAGCGGTCGCGCTCGTCGGTCACCTCGAGGCCGGGGTGCTCCGATCGAGCAACCCAGGCGCGACCAACCGCTCGCCGAGGCACTGACGCAGCCTGCCGTTGACCGCCACGACGAGGAGAGTGTTGGGACGTCGAGGAGCGCTCGGACGACGGGCTCGCCGAGGGCCACGAGCTCCTCCGCCGTCACGCTCTGCATCCGTTCGTCGCCGGCGCGGAGCCACGCCTTGGCCGCCGGTTCTCGATGGCCACGCGGTTCCGCCTCAGCTCGCAGCTGACAGCTCGACCGTGACCTTGAGGTCGAGCGCGGCGGCGACCTTGTGGAGTGTCGTGAGGGTGGCGGCTACGCCGCCGGCCTCGAGGCGCGCCACGGCAGCCTGGCTGGTCCGCATGCGTGCGGCGAGGTCGCGCTGACTGAGACCTGCCGCCTCGCGGGCGGCGCGCACCTTCTCTCCGACGTCGATCGCGAGGCGGGACGCCTCGTAGATCTCCTCGAAGACGACGCGTTCATCGGCCGCCATCGCAGCCAGGCGGTTCTTCTTCACTTCGTCGATCGTGATGCGGGCCATCAGTCGTCCTCCTCTGCGTCGTGTCCTTCAGAGATGCAGTGGGTCATCGCCGAACGGGCTCGCTGCACCTCAGCGCGTTCGTTCTGTCGTTGCTTGTGG
>JAYUDU010000016.1:0-2760 GCA_043739605.1 Acidimicrobiales bacterium
AACTGGTGCACGGGCAGGAGCTCCACGGCGGTGACCCCAAGCCCGATGAGATGATCGATGACTGCGGGATGTGCGAGCCCGGCGTAGGTTCCGGCGCTCTCCTCGGGAACGTCCGGGTGGCGCTTCGAGATGCCCTTCACATGCGTCTCGTAGATGACCGACTCGCTGAGCGGGATGGCCGGCCGGGCATCGTTGCCCCAGTCGAACGAACGGCCCGTCACGATGCACCGCGGCATGCAGCTCGCCGAGTCTGCGTCGTTGCGACCGTCCGGGTCGTCGAAGGGATGGCCGAAGACCTCCTGACTCCACCTGACCTCGCCGTCGATGGCGGTCGCGTGTGGGTCGAGCAGCAGCTTGGTCGGATTGCATCGCCACCCGCGCTCGGGGTCCCACGGGCCATGCACCCGCAGCCCGTAGCGCTGTCCCGCTCCGACCTCGGGGAGCAGCCCGTGGAACACGTGAGCAGTCCGTTCGGGCAGCTCCACCCGCGTCTCGCCGCCATCAGCATCGAACAGGCAGACCTCGATCGCGTCGGCGATCTCGGACGCCACCGCCACGTTGGTACCACTCGGCGACGCAGTCGCTCCGAGCGGAAAGGGACTGCCTGCAGCGATGGTCACGGGGGGTCGTACCCGCTCCGCGCGCATCCGATCCCGCCCCAACTTCGCGATCTACCTGAGCAGCCCAGCGGCGAAGACGCGTGGCTCGGGTCGGCTCACCCCTGGACCGCCCCGTAGCTCGCCGCGATCAGCACATCGTCTGATGCGCGGATGAAAACGACGCGCGACGACGGCCACGCGCGAGGATCGCGGCCCATGCGGTCGCGGCCAGCAGGGACTGTGACGTTCGTGTTCACCGACATCGTCGGCTCCACTCGGCTGGTGCGCCGGCTGGGCAGGGCCTACCACCGGCTCCTCCTCGAGCATCGGGTCGTCATCCGCGCCGCGCTCGCCGAGCACGGCGGCATCGAGGTGCGTACCGAGGGCGATGCGTTCTTCGCCGTCTTCACGGAGGCCGGCGCCGCGGTCGAGGCGTGTCTCGACGCCCAGCGCCGCATCGCGGCACACCCATGGCCCGACGACGGAGTCATCGCCGTGCGGATGGGCGCCCGCATGCCAGCCGTCCCCAGCGGCTGACGCCTTCGGGCCGCGCCTCTGGCCGCGCCGCCTGCGGCTTCCGATCGAGTCGCGTGCGCTCGTGGACGGGCGCGATGTCACGGGCCACGCATCGTGTACAACGCCGAGAGCCTGTGGGCGTGGCTGCTGCCAACCGTGGTCGGCACACCGTTTCGTCGCTTGAGCGGGCTCCAGGAACGCTAGGAGATGTAGTACCAGCGACCGTAGAGCGACGCGAAGAACCACATCACTGCCCCACTGAGCGCGAGACCCGGAACGGCCAGCCGGGGCCGGCGGGCCGCCAGGTCGCCGGCTGCGGCGAAGAACGGAAACGCCGCGAGGAGGTAGCGGCCGACGCCGGTGAAGTCGCCGCTTGAGAGCCCTGGTATGAGCACCACAAGTCCGGCGTAGGTTGCGTACGCCCATCCGAATCTGCGGACCACCGCCGGGAGCAGCGCGATCGCGACAACGCAGAAGATGGCTGGGGCGGCCATGCGGATGTGTTCAACGTCCAGGGCGGGCCTTCGGAAGGCTCGAACCACCTCGAACTTGAGCCAGGTGGCTGGGCCAGGTGCCTGGCCCCAGGCTTCTTGGGCAGTGATGAAGGCGAACGGGTGGCCGAATCTTCGCCAGAGGAGCAGGCAGTAGGCAACCAGACCGCCAGCGGAGATCAGCACGCCAGCGTCGGTCCACCTGAGCTCCCTGAAGTTGAGGCTGGGCCGGCGCGCCCTGCGCTCGGTCCCATCAGTCGTTGCCGACGAGCGCACCGGGAATCGGATGAGGCCGCGGCGCTCGATCATTCGCAAGACCAACCCAATCGTGACGATGATCCCGATCGGTCGGGTAGCAGTGGCGACCGCTCCGACGAGGCCCGCCCAGACCGGATGGTCGGCGTCGAGCAACACGAAGGCGCCAAGCACCGCGGCAAGGAACGTGGCGTCTGCGTATACGGGACCGAACAGGTAGAACGCGAAGGGGTAGAGCAGCAGCACCCAGACCGCGATCTTGCTTGCCGCAGTCGACATCCTCTGCGCGCACCATCGGTGGAAGAGCAGCGCGGCGACGAGACCGGAGACGAACGTGATGGCGATGCCAGCCCGCTCCGGCCCGCCGACGAACGGCGCCGCGAGACGCGCCAGGGTCGGGTAGCCCGGAAAGAAGGCCACCGAAGACTGGCCGTGAGCTTGGTAGGAGTAGCCCTGGCTCGCGATCGTTCGGTACCAACCGGCATCCCATCGCACATAGCCGTCCAGCCATGGGTTGTGCGGGAAGATGCGCCACGCGCCTGGCGTTCGGGCCATCGGAAGAAACGCGACTGACAAGCCCAAGACGAGCAGGACGCTGCACGCGATGCCGACGAAGACGACGCCTGCGTAGATGCCGTCGAGCCGGGGTTTCGCTGACCGAGTGCTTGGCGGGACGCCCTGCTTGGTCGTCGTCGTAGGCGAGGCGGTGGCTGACGAGATGGCGGATGATCTTTCCACAGTTCGCTCGATAGCGGCTCGGATTGGTCGACCGAACCGGGGAGGCACGTCGCCAGCCGTCATGACCGTCGGTGACCGACGATCAGGCAGTGCGGCCAGGGATACCCATGATCGACGGGCCGAGTGGTGGTGTCGAGCCCCGCGTCCTGTAGCCACGACCC
>JAYUDU010000017.1:0-2749 GCA_043739605.1 Acidimicrobiales bacterium
CGGCTGAGCGGATGGCAGTGGCGCACATCGGGCGAGCCGCACCGACATTCTCCGCGGCCAGCGCACCGCGCGGATCGGCTCGGGTTGACTCGGGCCGTCGGATGTGTCTGCACTGGAAGAGGAATGGGCAAGCCTCTCGTCATCGTTGAGTCGCCGACAAAGGCGCGCAAGATCGCCGAATACCTCGGGTCGGCGTACGCCGTCGAGGCTTCGGTCGGCCATGTGCGCGACCTGCCGAAGGGCGCGGCGGAGGTGCCGGAGGCATACAAGAAGGAGCCGTGGGCCCGCACAGGGGTCGACACCGAGAACGACTTCAAGCCGCTCTACATCGTGCCCAAGGAGAAGAAGGAGCAGGTCCGCAAGCTCAAGGCGCTCCTCAAGGACGCCGACGAGCTGTACCTCGCAACCGATGAAGACCGCGAAGGCGAGTCCATCTCTTGGCACCTCCTTGAGGTGCTCAGCCCCAAGGTCCCCGTCAAGCGCATGGTCTTCCACGAGATCACCAAGAAGGCGATCCTCGAAGCGGTCGCCAACCCCCGCGACCTCGATCTTCCGCTGGTCGACGCACAAGAGACCCGGCGCATCCTCGACCGGCTGTACGGCTACGAGGTCAGCCCCGTTCTGTGGAAGAAGGTGCTGCCGGGCTTGTCTGCCGGCCGCGTCCAGAGCGTCGCCACTCGCATCGTGGTGCAGCGCGAGCGCGAGCGCATGGCCTTCCGCTCTGCGTCGTACTGGGGCATCGACGCCCACCTCGTCAAGCCCGCTTCGGACACCGGCCCCTTCCCTGCGTCCCTCGTCCAGATCGACGGCACCCGCGTGGCCACCGGCCGCGATTTCGACTCCGTTGGCGCGGTCCGATCGGGGGTGGTCGTGCTGGACGAGTCGGGCGCCACCTCGCTCGTTGCGTCGCTCGCCGAGCAGACGGTCACCGTGCGCTCCGTCGAGGAGAAGCCCTACCGCAGCTCGCCGAAGCCGCCGTTCATGACGTCGACGTTGCAACAAGAGGCCGGCCGCAAGCTGCGTTTCTCCAACAGCCGCACCATGCAGGTGGCCCAGCGCCTGTACGAGAACGGGTACATCACCTACATGAGGACGGACTCGACGAGCCTGTCCAACGAGGCCATCGACGCCGCCCGCGCCGCAGCCACCCGCCTCTACGGCGCCGATCATGTGCCTGCCCAGCCGCGCCGCTACGACCGGAAGGTCAAGAACGCTCAGGAGGCTCACGAGGCCATCCGTCCATCGGGCGACAGCTTCCGGATGCCGGAGCAGGTGGCAGGAGAGGTTGGCCCCGACGAGGCCCGCCTCTACGAGCTCATCTGGAAGCGCACCGTCGCCTCCCAGATGGAGGACGCCCGTGGCGTCTCGGTCAGTGCGCGCCTCGGCGCCATCGCCACGGACGGACGCGACGCAGAGCTGTCGGCCTCCGGCCGCACCATCACGTTCCCCGGCTACCTCAGGGCCTACGTCGAGGGCGCAGACGACCCCGAAGCCGCGCTCGAAGACCGCGAGACGTTCCTGCCGGCGCTCGCGGTCGGCGACATCGTCGATGTCGAGTCGATGACGGCCAACGGTCACACCACCAGCCCGCCGGCGCGCTTTACCGAGGCCTCGCTCACCGGTCGTCTCGAAGAGCTCGGCGTCGGCCGTCCGTCGACGTACGCGTCGATCATGACGACGATCCAAGACCGCGGCTATGTGCGCAAGAAGGGCCAGGCGCTGGTGCCGACATGGACGGCGTTTGCTGTCGTCGGCTTGTTGGAGAAGCACTTCCCGCACCTCGTCGACTTCGCGTTCACTGCTCGCCTTGAGGACGATCTCGATGCCATCGCGAGTCGCCAGGCGGAGCGGGTGCCGTGGCTGCGCGGCTTCTACTTCGGTGCTGCGGCTGCCGGCGACGCGAAGACGCATGGCGCAGGCCCCGATGGGGACGGCCTCAAGACGCTCGTCGTCGAACGGCTCGACGAGATCGACCCACGTGTCGTCAATGCCATCCCCATCACCGACGACATCGCGGTACGAGTCGGGCGCTACGGGCCTTACCTCCAGCGCGCCGGCACCGAAGAACGAGCGTCCGTCCCCGAGGACCTCGCCCCAGATGAGCTCACGCCGCAGAAGGCAGAGGAGCTGCTCGCGCTTGGCAACCGCGACGAGGAGCCGCTCGGCGCAGACCCGCAGTCCGGCTTGCCCGTCTACGTGAAGACCGGTCGGTTCGGTGCCTATGTGCAGCTGGGAGACATGGTCGAGGGTGAGGACGGAAAGCCGGTCAAGAACGCGCCCAAGCCCAAGCGCGCCTCGCTCTTTCGCAGCATGCACCCGGATTCGGTCAGCTTCGCCGACGCGCTGCTGCTGTTGTCGTTGCCGCGCACGCTGGGTGCCGACCCAGCGGACAGCGGCGTCATCACCGCCCAGAACGGCCGCTTCGGGCCGTATCTGTTGAAGACGGTCGAGGGCATCGAGAAGGGCGACAGCCGGTCCATCACGTCCGAGGACCAGCTCCTCACCATCACGCTCGACGATGCGCTGGCCGTCTACGCGGTGCCCAAGCGCGGCAGGGGCGCCATGGTTCGGCCGCCGCTCAAGGAGCTTGGGCCCGACCCGGTCAGTGGGGGCGAGATGGTCGTCAAGAGCGGCAAGTACGGCGAGTACGTCACCGATGGCACGACCAACGCGACCATCCGCGGCGGCGACACCGTCGAGAACCTCAACGCGGAGCGGGCCTCCGACCTGTTGGCGGAGCGGCGCCTCG
>JAYUDU010000018.1:0-2748 GCA_043739605.1 Acidimicrobiales bacterium
CGGTTGGTCGGTCGAGTGTGCGATCGTCGACCAGCACCGCGGCGACGGCGCCGAGGGCGCGGACGCCAGCGCTGGCGCACCGGCCGCAGGGTAGGACGCGAGGCGATGCCCAGCGGCACCGGGCCCGGCGAGATGCGGCGCGAGTTTCATGACCAGCTGGCCGGCATCCACAGCGACGTCGGCCAGATGCTGCGCCTCACGAGGAGCGCGCTGCAGCGCTCGACCGACGCGTTCCTCGAGGACGACGTCGCAGCCGCGGAGGCGGTCATCTTCGCCGACGCACAGGTCGATGTCCTGTACGCGACCGTCGAGCGCGACGCGTTCACCATCGTGGCCACCCAAGCGCCCGTCGCTCGCGACCTGCGCCTCGTCGTCGGGAGCCTGCGCATCGCCCAAGAGGCGGAGCGGTGCGGCGACCTCATCTCCTCCATCGCGCGTCGCACCAACACCATCGACGCCTCTGCGCTCAACCCCCAGCTGCGGATGCTCATCCATGAGATGGGTGCGGAGGGCGTGCGCATGCTCGACGGCGCCGCGAAGGCATACGACGTCCTCGACTCGATCATGGCCGACGAGGTGGTGGAGTGGGATGCCGTGATGAACGCCCACCATGTGAGCTTGCTGCAGCTGCTGTTCGACTTCGAGGACGTCGACAATCGCAGCCTGGTCGAGCTGGCGCTGGTCGCCCGCTTCTTCGAGCGCATCGGCGACCACGCCGCGGTGGTCGCGCAACGCGTCCGCCTCATCGACCAGGGCCGCACCCTCGCCTACAAGCCCAACGACACGGACTCCGCGTAGCGGCGCGGCGTCACCCGATGCGGTCGACGGCTTCGGCCTTGAGGCGCTTGTAGTCGACCTTGCCGTTGGGGGCGCGGCCGATGGTCGCCACCTCAAGGACGCGCTTGGGAGCCTTGAAGGCGGCCAGCTTGGTGCGCACGTGGGCGATGAGGTCGGCTTCGACGACGGGGTGGCCTGGCAGTGGCTCGACCATGGCGGTGATGGCCTCGCCGAAGCGCTCGTCCGGGACGCCGACGACGACGGCGTCCGCCACCGACGGGTGCTGCTTGAGAGCCTCCTCGACCTCCTCGGGGAAGACCTTCTCGCCGCCGGTGTTGATGCACACAGAGCCGCGGCCCAGCAGGGTCAGCGAGCCGTCGGCCTCGACGATGGCCCAGTCCCCGGGGATGGAGTAGCGCTCGCCCTCGATCACCTTGAAGGTGGCCGCGGTCTTGGCCTCATCCTTGTAGTAGCCGAGTGGATTCGGACCCTTGAGCGCGACGAGGCCCGGCTCGCCGGAGCCCGCCTCGACCCAGCGGCCGTCCTCGGTGATGACCCGGGCACGCGGGCCGAGCGAGAACTTTGCGGTCTTGGCGACGCCTGCGCCGCCACCGGATACCGAGACGCCCATGCCGAGGGCCTCCGACGACGAGAAGCCGTCGGAGAGGATCATCGCCGGGTGGTGGCCGAGCAGGCCCTCTTTGGACTCCGCCGACCACATCACGCCGGACGAGCCGATGACCTTCAGCGAGGTGATGTCCCATCGGCCCGGCTGGGCGTCGAGGGCACGGAGCATCGGCTTGGCGAACGCATCGCCGACGATGGCCACGCTGGTGGCCGCCTCATCCTGGATGGCGTCCAGCAGCTCGTCGATGTCGAGCTTGCGGCTCGTGAGGGTGACGACCGAGCCGCCGACGTCGAGCGCGCCGAACGAGGTGAGGGCGCCCGTGCCGTGCATGAGCGGACAGGCGGGGATGTGCACCGGCGCGGCCGACGACGCGGTGACGAGGCGGCGCACGTCGTTGGGGGTGGCGTCGTCGGGGTAGACGACGGCCGCGGTCGTGTTGAGCATCGACAAGATGTCGGCCTGACGCCACATCACGCCCTTTGGCATGCCCGTGGTGCCGCCGGTGTACAGCAGGTAGAGGTCGTCGCCGGAGCGGCCCCACGGCGCCACGACTCGTCCCGGCCTGCCCGCTGCGGCGAGCTCGTAGTCGGTTGCCCACGACGGGCACGGACCGGAGTCGTCATCGACCCACAGCCATAACCGCACCCGAGGCACGCGTGCTCGCATGCGTTCGATCGTGTCGACGAACGCGCCGTGGAACACGACGGCGACGGCGTCGGCGTTGTCCCACAGGTACGCGAGCTCGTCGTCTGCATACCGGTAGTTGGTGTTGACGGGCGCGAGCCCCGCCTTGCACGTGCCGAACAGCGACTCGAGGTACTCGGGGCCGTTGTACAGGTACTGGGCGACCTTGTCCTGATGCTGCGCCCCCACGTCGAGGAGCGCGTGGGCGATGCCGTCGGCGCGGTGGTCGAACTCGGCCCATGTCACCCGCCGCTTGCCGTGCACGAGTGCTTGCGCATCCGGCCGGGCATCTGCCACGGCCTCCCAGACATCTGCGAACCCGAGCTCCACGACGACCTCCCCCGAGGATGGGACGACGTTCGTCCCCAGGACGGTTCTTAGCCGACTCCGACCGTACAGGTGCGGTGGGCGGCGGTTCAGTGGAGGGCAGACATCGCCGATCGGTCGGCCCGATCGAGGGCCCAATCGGCGAGCGGGATGCCCGAGAGGCCGCCCGACGCCGTCTCGACGCCGTTGCGGCGGGCGCGGGCTCTGATGCCCTCCCCGATGATGGTGAGCTTGAAGGCGGCGAGCACGATGTAGAAGTCGAGGGCGTCGGTGTGGCGCCCACTGACCTCTTGGTAGCGCTCGCCCACTTCGTCTGCGCTGAGGAAGCCAGG
>JAYUDU010000019.1:0-7147 GCA_043739605.1 Acidimicrobiales bacterium
TGGGTTCCTTCGTCGCTACGTCGGCCCGGAGCCGGCCCTCGACCCGCTGGTCACGGGCGACGCCGCCTTCCAAGTGCGGCCTGTCGTCGACGGCCACCGGATCTGGCCCCGCGGCGCCGTGTGATTGCTACATCGGCGTCAGTCACGTGCCCGCCATAGGACCCGGGCGCCGCGTGCTCGTCTTCCCAGCGGCAGGGGCCGCGGCGACGACGACGTCCGCCGAGGGCATGGCGCTCTCGACCACTGGCGCCATGACGCTGACGGCGTGCGACGGCTTCGTCAACGCCGGCGCGGTGTGTGCGACGGCCCCCAACCGGGCCGGTGCGCGCCAGCTCAACATGGCATGGACCGGCGCCGGCACGCTGCACGTACCGATCGCGGTCGGCGCCATCGCCCCAACGGTTCGCCTCTCGGTTCGCCTCGCCGTCAACCACTCGTCGCGGCCAGCCCCGCCGGCCAGGAGCAGTTGCTCGACCTCGTGCTGCAAGACGCCGGCGGCGCGCGCTGCGGTCGCGCTAGAGGGACGGGGCATCGCTCTGCGCCCGGCGATCGGCACCACGCAGCGTGAGGTCCTCCTCGACGCGGTGCGCATCCCCGCCGCCGAGTTCGCGGCACAGGGCATCGACTTGGCGCACGTCCAGGCCATCGAGGTCGTGGCCGGACGGAGTGCCACCGGTTCGGTGCAGCTCGCAGAGCTCGCAGTGTCGGCGGCGCCCGTCGCTGGCGACATCGTCGGGCAGACCCCAACGGCCACCGTTCCGGAGCTCGGTTCGCCCGGCCTCGCAGCTGCCGCGGCGGCCGTCCTCGGTGGAATCGCCCTCGCCACCGGCAGCCGGCGTCGGTCGTGAGGCGACATGCCGCTTGAGGGCTTGCGGCGCTGAGGTCCGTCGCCGATGCGGACCACTCACCGGACGAATGGGGTTGGGACGCAGCCCTCGAAGCCCGGCATGCTCACTGGAAGGGCGTGTCAGCGGCGCAGTGCGTGCGCTGGTGGGGCGACGCGGTGGAGCTGACCGCGAGGCTGGGCTCGCGCAAGACGCGTCCGGCGGCGGACCTCGAGTGCTGGGAGCTGGACGCGGACGATCACCTCGGCGGACAGGGCACGGAGCCTTCGAGGTGCACCGGCCCGGCGGTGATGTCCACGATGATGACGCCGTCACGGACCTGGCCGACCCCGTGGCCCTGTCCACCACCTTGGTTGGAAGCGCTCGCCACGCCGTTGGTGACGCTCACGTTGGTGATGTCGGCATCGCCGAGGTCGCCATCGACGGTGAAGGCCCCGACCGACGGTCGTGCGTCGGCCAGGCAAGCGAGCGGCGTTGCCGTGATCGTGCGGGTGCCGGACTTCGTCGTCAGGCGGAGGCCGGGCGCCGCGGTCAGATCGCGCCGGTGGAGCGTCCATGCGGGATCATCGACCCTCCGGCGGGAGCACGCCGTCGCGATCGCGACGGGATCGCCGTAGAACCCGTCCGTCGATCCACCGACGACGATGATGCGGCCGTTGGCGGGCTGCAGCACGAGGCCCCCACCGGTGACGAGCATCGGGCCAGATCCGCCGGGGAAGGTGAAGACGACGGCCTCGTAGCTCGGTACGGGAACGACTCCCGGGAGGAGCACGGGCGTGGCGTTGCCCATCGCGACGATGTAGCGGTCTGCCCCCGCGGCCACCTCCACCGTGCCGACGAACGAGGTGCCCGGCACCATCTGCGCGGTGATCGCCTCC
Organism: Acidimicrobiales bacterium; assembly: GCA_043739605.1. Taxonomy (GTDB): domain Bacteria; phylum Actinomycetota; class Acidimicrobiia; order Acidimicrobiales; family JAUJNH01; genus JAYUDU01. Next base: position 1,724 of record JAYUDU010000019.1, read on the forward strand.
GCGTGCGGTGCACTCGGGTGCCGACATCCCGGCCCGAAGATCGCCCCGGAGACGACGTGCCGTGCCGAGTCGACGGGATGATGGAGGAGCAGGTTCGGGACCTGCATGAGGAGCAGGAACGGCAGCCCGAAGCCGAATGCTGCCGCTCGGGGTGGCGTGCCGGGGCCGATGGTGCCGTCTGCGCACAGTCCGTACCTCGCGAGGATCTTGCGGGTCGTGGCCTTCTGGATGCCGAGGACGCACGGCACCATCACCGTGAGCGGGATCGTCGCCACGGCCGCGAAGGTGAGCGAAGCCCGCGTTCGGAGCACCACCAACCCGACCAGCGCGTCGAAGAGCAGGATGAAGGTCCAGCACCCGATGATGCCGATCCGGCGGCGCCGCGCATCGAGGATGCGGTCGACGAACCACGGGCGAAACTGCACGGGAAGAGCGGAGCTCGCCGAGCCGGACACCAGCCGCCACCGCCACGGCGGTCGCACGATCGGGCCGAACGCGGTGGCGATCGACCGCGGTGGCAGCCCTCTGAGCGTCGGCTCGTTCTGTGGTCCCAGCACCGGAGTGAGCGTACAGGGGGGCGTGCGTTAGATGTCACACCCCCAGGTACGATCGCGTGCATGTCCTTGGTGCTCACGCCGATCGATGCGGTCGCTGGCCTCGCTGAGGCCATCGAGCTGCGCTCCGAGCGCGGCCTCGACACCTACGACGAATGGTGGGAAGGGGTGTACCGGATCGTGACTGGACCATCACCGGAGCACGGAGAGCTCGCGGTCTGGCTCGGCGCGATGCTGATGCTTGCCGGCCGACGCGTGGGACTCCACGTCGCCGCGCCGATCAACATCGGCGTCGACAAGTACGATTGCCGCGTGCCGGACCTCGGCGTGTACGCGCCAGACACGCCCCGCCACTCGCCGGCCTTCCTCACGACTGCATCCCTCGTCGTCGAGCTGCTCTCGCCCGGCGAGCCGACAGGGGCGAAGCTCGACTTCTACCTGGCGAACGGGGTGCTGGAGGTGTTGGAGGTCAACGTCGCCACCAGTGTGGCGTCGTTGCAGGCTCGCCCGGTGTCCGGCACGGCCTGGTCGTCGTTGACGGCAAGTGTCGTCGTTCCTGGCCTGGAGATCATCGATGGCGTCGTCGTGGTCGACGGCGAGCGCCCGCCCTCCTGACCAGATCTGGCCCGGCGACGGCCGACCCTGCGACGATGCAGCGCATGACCGGGCTCCTCACTGAGATCGACCACGTCGCCATCGCCGTCAACGACCTTGAGGTCGCGATCGCCTACTACGAGGACGTGTTCGGTGCCGTCGTCGACCACCGCGAGGTCGTCGAGTCCGACGGCGTCGAGGAGGCGCTCCTCAAGGTGGCGGAGAGCTACATCCAGCTGCTGACTCCCACTCGCCCCGACTCGCCGGTCGCCAAGTACCTGGAGCGCAAGGGCGAGGGGCTGCACCACATCGGCTACCGGGTCGACGACTGCGCCGTTGCATTGCAGGCCATCAAGGATGCCGGTGGCAGGGTCATCGACGAGGCCCCCCGGCCCGGCAGTCGTGGCACCACGGTGGCGTTCATCCACCCGAAGACGGCGTTCGGCACGCTCATCGAGCTCGTCCAGGAGTAGCGGGCAAGCCCCGGGCTTCTTTGGTCATTGGGCGCGCTTTTCGTTGCCCAATGACCAAAGTTCGCCAGCTCAGGGGGGCGGGGCCGGCGTCGAGGTCGTGGTGGCGACCTCGAATCCGGAGCTCGGACCGAGCCTCACCGGAGTGTTCTGGCTGTGGTCGATGACCGCGAGGATGAAGATCGCGCACGCGGCCAGGCTGGCGCCTGTGGCAATGGCAGCGCCCCCAACGAGTCGGCCGTCGCGCTCCGTCGCCCGGTGTCGTTGCACGATGCCGCCGACGACGAGCAGCGCGGCGACGGCGAGCGCCGGGGTCGGTCCGAGGACCAGCGACGCAAACCCGAACAGTCCAAGCCCGAGCACCACGACGATGGGCGACCGCACGACGCATCGACGGTAGCCGCGCCGGTCGCCGGAGGTGTCAGCATCGGGCCATGCCCTGGACCGGTCCCGGCTTCGTCGATCATCACACCCACCTCCTGCGCGTGAGCGCGGGTGGGGTGCCGGGCTGGGCGGCCGAGCCCGGCGGGCTGGCGGCGTTCCATCGCCGACTCGCCGCGCAAGGAACCACACCGATGGATGTCGACAGCAGTCCGCTCGCCCACGAGCGGGGCGAGCCGCTGCAGGCGGCCTTGGAGGTCGGTCTCCAGCGGGCGCGCGACCTCGGGCTGTGTCAGGTGACCGAGGCGGGCTTGGGCAGCTGGGACGAGTGGGACGCGGTGCTTGCCCTACGCGCCGCGGGCCGACTCCCCCTGCGGGTGCACGCGCTCGTGGCCGCCGGCCTCGCGGATCGCAGCGGCGGACCCGCCGCACTCGCGGCCCGGCGGACCGGCGACCCGTGGACCGAGATCGAGGGCATCAAGCTGTACGGCGACGGGTGGCTCGGCCCGCGCACCTGCGCGCTGTGCGCGCCGTTCGCCGATGCCGGTGAACGGCCAGAGCTCGGGCCGGACGACCGGGGCGTGCTGTTCCTCGATGGGCCGACCGTTGCCAGGAGGGCAGGGCCGTACCTCGAAGCGGGGCTCGCGGTGGCCATCCACGCCATCGGTGACCGGGCCGTCGAAGCCGCGCTGGCCGGATTCGCAGCGGTCCTCGGCGGTGAGCGTCCGGCCATCGGCTTCGCACGCATCGAGCATGCGCAGGTCTTGCGCCCAGACCTCGTCGCGGCGTTTGGCGACCTTGGCGTCACCGCATGCATTCAGCCGTCATTCGCAGCGAGCGATGCCGAAGCGGCGCTGGTCGCGCTCGGTCCGGCGCGGGCGAGGCAGGCGTATGACTGGTCGGCGCTCCTCGCGGCCGGCGCCCCCGTGATCACCGGAGCGGACTTCCCAATCGAGGACCTTTCGCCTATTGAGGGCTTGCGTGATCTCGTCGGTGGGCGGGGGACCGGGTGCCCGACGTTGCCGTTCGAAGCGGCTCTGGACCTCATGACAGACGCCGAGATGGGCACGACGACTTGGTCGTACGAGCCCTCCCGAGCAACGCTCGACCACGCGGTGGTGACCGCTGCGCACCCCGCGTGACGACAGATGCAGGGGGATCCGCGAGAGGCCACAAGACACCGACTATGTGGCGTGCGTATGATGTCGGCTGTGACCACCGGTCTCCTTCCCCGCTTCGCGCGCCGTTCCGTCGTCGCGCTCGTTTCCAGCCTCGCGATCGTTGCCGGGCTCATGACGTTCAGCGCCCGCCCTGCGGCGGCCGCATCCAACTGGGGTGTTGCCATCACGACCCAGCCTGTTGCCACCGCGCCCATCGGCAAGGTGTTGAGCGGCCAAGCCACCATCACCAACAACGCAGGCGGCGACACCCTCACCGCCTTCTCGTTTGCCTTCGCCCCGTCGTCTGTGGGCTTTGACACTCTTGTCGTGACTGGAGCGCCTGCCTCCCTCACGGCCACCAACACCGCCGTCGTCTCCTTCACGGCCCGCCTCATCGGCAACCCAGGGACGGCGACGAGCAAGGTCGCGCTGGCCGTCACGGCGACGCCGGGCGCGCTCGCCCCGGAGGTGAAGACCGCAACGACCACCACCGTCACGGTCACCGACGCCCTCACCGCCCCAGTCCTCACAGCAGCCACTGGCCCGCCAGGCTTTGCCGGCTCGGCGACGAACGTGGCGCTGACCGATGACATCAAGTACCTGCTCTCGACGACGAACGTCTCCGACGAGCCCGTCTCGTTCGCTCCCGGCGCCAACACGCCGGCGGGCACGACCTTCTTGTCAGCGACCTCGGCGCAGGTCATCGCCGCAGGTGCCTCGGCGGCGGTGCCACTGGTTGTCTCGGTCAATGACAACAACCTCGACAACTCGACCATCGTCGAGACCCCAACGCCGACGTACACCGTCCTCACGCGCACCTTTCCCATCGCCAGCGCGCCGGCATCGGTCACCTCGACGGTGCAGATCCCTGCGCTCACTGTGGTGCACACGCTCACGGATGCCAACGGCGCAAGCCTCGTTCCTGGTGATGTCGTCAACGTCGCCGTCGCGGTCACCAACGGCGGCCACGCCCCGGCCACCGCGGTGTCCGTGGCCAACGCGCTGACGAACCTCTCCACCGCCACGGCGTTCTCCATCGACAACGTGCCGTGCGGCGGCTGCAGCCTCGGCTCGAGCGCCCTTGGCACCCTGGCCGTCGGTGCCACGAAGACGCTCCGCTTCACCGCCCTGGTCACGACGCCACCCACCACGAACTCGGCCACCAATGTGGCGACCATCTCCTACGTCGGCGGCAGCACCCTCGGCGCGACGGCCAGCCCGATCGTCGACTCCAAGTCGCTCGTCATCGCCACCGCCGATGCCGTCCTCACCATGACGCCGGGTCCGACCCCGGTGCCGCTCGTCGCGGGGAGTGCCACGGTGTCGTACAACGTGCAGGTTGCCAACGGCGGTCCGGCCACCCTCGGTACGACCCTCGTGGCGATCACGTTCCCCGCCGGCCTGGCCCCCCAATCGGCGTCAGCAGCCCTGGGCTGCGGAACCGTTGTCGCGGCCACGCCCAGCCCGCTGGTGTGCAGCATCCCCCCGATCGCCAACGGTGGTCTCCCGGTCACCGGCATCGTCACGTTCACGACGACCTCACAAGGCCCGAAGCTGGTCAGCGCCGCTGTCACCACCACAACCCCCGGCCAGCTCGCATCACAGACCGGCAACGACACCGCTTCTGCCACCGTCACGGTGTCGGCGCCGGCAGCTGCACTCCAGTTGGATGGCAACGCACCCGAAACCGTCACGCTGAACGACCCGGGCGACACCCTCCTCCCCGAGTACACAGCGACGTTCCACGTGACCAACCCCGTCGGGCCTCAAGGCGGTGAGGGCGTCACCGTCGCCTTTGCCCTGCAGTCGGGCGTCGTTGCGAACATCGCCTACGGCGCCATCACCGGCTGCACGCCCACACCAACCCCAGCCGCCGGTGCGTTCGTCTGCACCATCGGATCTGTCCCCGTCGGGTCGACCGCCACCATCTCGTTCCCGGTCAACATCAAGGCTTCGGGGACGTTCGTCCTGCGGGCCACGCTGTCTGCGACGACCACCGGCGCGCCCTTCTCGACCTCGCCGCTCGACCTCTCAACGGTGGTCAACCCTCAGACCGCCGACCTCGGCTTCGACGCCGGTCAGGCCCCAGCCTTCGTCCTCCAGACGACGCCGGCCGGCACAACGGCCCCGGGCACCATCGCGGTGAAGGTCACGAACTTCGGCCCCCAGTTCCCTTCGATCGCCCCGAAGGTGCGGGTCGCCATCGGCGGTGCGACGGGCCTTGCGGCTGGCGCAGCCGGCGACCTTTCGGCGGCAGGCTGCACG
>JAYUDU010000020.1:0-7146 GCA_043739605.1 Acidimicrobiales bacterium
GCTGCGCCGCCTTGGGGGCCTTGGTCGCCTTCTGGATGAGCGCCGCATCTACGGGCGGGCAGTCCTCGATGGTGTGGTCACGCTTGAGGGCTTCTGGCGTCAGCAGGGCGCCAAGGTCGAGGCGGTAGGTGAGCTTGCGAAGGCGGCCATCACCGTCGATCCATGCGCTGGCCGGGAACCGATGCGGCACGTTGGCCAAGAAGTCGTACCCGTCGAAGTCACGCGCGTCGGATGGCAGCGCACGCTGAAGGATGTCGATGTCCACTCCGAACTCATACCTGGTCGTCGCGTCGGTGCCGACGGTCTCCGCCCCGACCTCCCTGACATCGCCGGACACCGACCGCAGGTAGTTGAGGACGTCGGCTGGATCGTGGCCAAGGCCGAAGCCGTAACCGACATCGGTGGCGCCGGAACGTGACGAGCCGAGATCGCCCGCCGAGGCGTCTCCGGGTGGGTCGAGGGGCGCCGACAAAAACACCTTCCCCTTCAACATGGCGGTGCGCTGGGCGGCGGCCTTCGCGATGTCCCGCTTCTGTGCTGCGGTGAGCCCACCCGATCCGCTGAAGCCGCCAAGCAGGTCGGGTCTCGTCAGGTAGGGAGGGAGTGGGATCCATACCGTCGTTCCGTCGGAGAAGACGCGCTGGTCACCACCGAACGCGTCAGGGCCAAGCATGCCTGCGGCCAGCGCGTCGATGCCCGTCGCGTGCATCGTGACGTCAAACGCCTTCGCGCCGGCCAGCCCCACCACGCCCTCCACCGTTGTGATGATTGGCGTGCCTTGCTCGACGGTCGACAGCGACGTGCGCACGCGAGCGGACCCGGCCGCTGCGCTTGAGGCGGGCACGGCTTCGAGGCGAACTGCCGGCGGGGGCTTCGCCTGGTCGCGTCCGACCTTGGTGCTGACCTGCCTGCCGACTCCCGGCCCGGACCGGTTGGCGATGATGGCGACGCCGGCCACGCCGCCGAGGAGCGCAACGGTCGCGGCGCCGGCCACGAGCGCGGTGATGCGGGGCCGTCTGGCGGCCCAGGGTTCGGAGCCAGTTGCGGACTGTGGGGCGCCGGGCGTCGGAGCAGAGTCGGCGAACGCGCTCCAGATCGATGCGTCGTCGTCGGACATGTGCGTCATCCCCCGTCTCGGGTGTCGCCACCCAGGCCATGCTCCCAACACCGCGAGCCGTCCCATGCTACCGCTGTCGGGCGTCCGGGAGACATGTTCGGCTTTATGGCACCCGGCGAAGACGCCCGCCGCGAGGCCGGGTACCCTTTCGGTGTGGCCCCCGCCTCTGTCGCCGATCTCCATCCCTACCTTGCCGCGGCGCGGGATCGGGTCCTTGTGTACGACGGCGCGTTCGGCACGTTCGTGCAGCGCCTCGACCTCGGCCCCGACGACTTCGGCGGCGAAGCCCTCGATGGCTGCAACGAGATGCTGTGTCTGACCAGGCCGGACGTCATCCGCTCGATGCACGATGCGTTCCTGGCCGTCGGCGTCGACGTGGTCGAGACGGCCTCGTTCGGATCGTTCTCGACGGTACTTGAGGAGTACGGCATCGCCAACCGGGCGTTCGAGCTGAACGTCGCCGCCGCTCGCCTCGCCCGTGAGGTCGCCGACGGTCACGCCACCCCCGATCGCCCCCGCTTCGTCGGCGGTTCGATGGGCCCCGGCACCAAGATGCCGAGCCTCGGGCACATCACCTACGCCGCGCTCCGAGATGCTTACGAGGAGCAGGCCGCGGGGCTGCTCGAAGGCGGCGTCGACGTGCTGCTCGTCGAGACTCAGTACGACCTGCTCGCGGCCAAGGCCGGCATCAACGGCTGCCGCCGGGCGTTCGCCCGCGCCGGCCGCTCCGTGCCGATCCAGGTGCAGGTCACCATGGAGACCACCGGCCGCATGCTCATCGGCTCAGAGATCGGGGCGGCCCTCGTTGCGCTCGACGCCATGCGGCCAGACGTCGTCGGCCTCAACTGCGCAACCGGTCCGCAGGAGATGATGGAGCACCTTCGTCACCTCAGCCGGCACGCCACCATGCCCATCGCCTGCCTCCCCAACGCCGGGCTGCCCTCGGTCGGTTCAGACGGCCACGCCCACTACGACCTCACCCCTACGGATCTGGCCGAGCAGCACGCCCGCTTCGTGACAGAGCTCGGCGTCACGGTCATCGGCGGTTGCTGCGGCACCACCCCAGAGCACATGCGGGCCGTCGTCGAGCGCTGCCACGACCTCACCCCCGCGACGCGCACCCCGGTGCTCGAACCGTCGGCCACCTCCCTGTACTCGCCCGTCTCCTACGACCAAGACCTGTCCGTGCTGCTCATCGGCGAGCGCACCAACACCAACGGCTCGAAGGCGTTCCGGGATGCGCTCATCGACGGCGACTTCGACACCGTCGTGAAGGTCGCCACCGACCAGATCCGCGAGTCTGCGCACTTCCTCGACGTGTGCGTCGATTACGTCGGCCGCGATGGCGTCGTCGACATGGCCGAGGTGGCCTCGCGGTTCGCCGGGGCGGTCACCCTCCCGATCGTCCTCGACTCGACAGAGCCACCCGTTCTCGAAGCAGGGCTTGAGCGCCTCGGCGGCAAGTGCCTGCTCAACTCGGCAAACCTCGAAGACGGCGAGCTGCCCGGCTCGCGGTTCGACCGGGTGATGTCGCTGGCGGCGGAGCACGGCGCCGGTGTCATCTGCCTCACCATCGACGAGGTGGGCCAGGCCCGCACCCGGGAGGACAAGCTGCGCATCGCCACCCGCATCCGTGATCTCGCGGTCGACCGCTACGGCGTGCGGGCCGAGGACCTGTTCTTCGACTGCCTCGCCCTCACCCTCGGCACTGGGCAGGAGGAGAGCTGGGGCGACGGCGTCGAGACGCTCGCGGGCATCCGCCTGGTGAAGGAGCAGCTGCCGGGCGTTCGCACCACGCTCGGCCTCTCCAACATCTCGTTCGGCCTCAAGCCTGCGCTTCGCCAGTTCATCAACTCGGTGTTCCTGCACGAGGCTCAGGCCGCCGGCCTCGACTCTGCGATCCTCCACGCCGGCAAGATCCTGCCCATGGCCCGCATCCCCGACCGGGCCCGCAACCTGTGCCTCGACCTCGTCTGGAACCGTCGCGGCTCCAACCCCACCGCGGCAGGGCGCGACGCCACCGAGGGCCTCGACCGGCCCGAGGACTACGACCCGTTGCAGGCGCTCCTCAAGGAGTTCAGCGGTGCATCGTCGCTCGGGTCCGGCGCCGTCAAGGAAGACCGAACCGGGTGGCCCGTCGAGCGCCGGCTGGAGCTACGCATCGTCGACGGCGACCGGAACGGCCTCACCGACGACCTCGACGAAGCGCTGGCTGCCGGCATCAAGGCCCTCACCATCGTCAACGACGTGCTCCTGCTCGGCATGAAGACCGTCGGTGAGCTGTTTGGAACTGGCGAGATGCAGCTGCCGTTCGTGCTGCAATCCGCCGAGACGATGAAGGCCGCGGTGGCCCACCTTGAGCCGCACATGGAGAAACTCGATGGAGAGTCATCGTCAAAGGGCGTGGTTGTGCTGGCCACCGTCAAGGGTGATGTGCACGACATCGGCAAGAACCTCGTCGACATCATCTTGTCCAACAACGGCTACGAGGTCCACAACATCGGTATCAAGGTGCCGTTGTCGGCGATGGTCGCCAAGGCTCGCGAGGTCAGCGCCGACGCCATCGGCATGAGTGGATTGTTGGTGAAGTCGACGCTCGTCATGCGGGAGAACCTCGCAGAGCTGAACGAGCTCGGGCTCGCCTCGACCACTCCCGTCCTCCTCGGCGGCGCCGCGCTCACCCGCACCTACGTCGAGAAGAACCTCCGGGAGATCTACACCGGTCGGCTCTTCTACGGGAAGGACGCGTTCGAGGGGCTGCGGGTCATGGAGCGGCTCGGCAACATCAAGCGTGGCACCGAGCCCGACGACGCCGAGTGGGGCATCGTTCCCGAGGGCCGCGACCTGCCGGCCCGCGGCTCAGAGCTGCGCGCCGCAGCGCGCGCCGAGGCGCTCGCGTCGGGTGGGCTGCCCGCCCGGTCGCCCGACGTCGCCGTCCTGTCGCCGGCGGAGATCCCGACGCCCCCGTTCTGGGGCACCCAGGTGGTGCGAGGCATCTCGCTGGACGAGATCGCCACCTACCTGAACGAGACCGCACTGTTCCGCAACCAGTGGGGCTTCCGTCCCGACAAGAACATCGGCGAGGACGACGACGCCATGAAGGTGCGCGTGCGGGCGATCCTTCGTGAGCAGCTGGCATCGGCTCGCGCCGCCGGCGTGCTGCTTCCCCAGGTCGTCTACGGCTACTTCCCGGCCAACGCCGATGGTGACGACCTGGTCATCTGGGCGGATCCTGCCTTGGGCTCGAAGGGGCCCGAGCGGGCTCGCTTCCACTGGCCCCGCCAGGCCACCGAGCCGTTCCTGTGCATCGCCGACATGTTTGCTCCCATCGACTCTGGTCTCACCGACGTGGCGGCGTTCCACATCGCGACGATGGGCAACGAGGTCAGCGAGGCCGCCGCACGCCTCAAGGCCGCCGACCGCTACCAGGACTACCTGTTCCTCCACGGCCTCGGCGTCGAGATGGCCGAGGGCCTGGCCGAGCTGTGGCACCACCGCATCCGCGACGAGCTCGGCTACGCCGACCAGGACGGGCCGTCCTTGGCCGGCTTGTTCCGCCAGCAGTACCGCGGCGGCCGCTACAGCTGGGGCTACCCGGCCTGCCCCGACCTCGAGGACAATGCCCTCGTCGCCGAGCTGCTCGAGGCGACCCGAATCGGCGTCGACTGCGATGAGGAGACCGGCTGGCAGTACCACCCAGAGCAGACCACGTCAGCGATCATCTGCCACCACCCCAAGGCCAAGTACTTCGTCGTGTAGCTCTCGGCCACGAGATCGCGGCTCCGAGATCGGCGTCCGGTGCTCACTGGGCCCAAGACGCCGACCGAGAGGCCGCAACTGCGGATCGCGGGCGTTTCCGGGGGTCCCCACCGTCACGTGTACTTTGTCCGTGCGCGCCGTCGACCGTGGCCGCTCAGAGCAGTTGGAGGGGCAAATGAGCGAGCATGACCTGATTCTATCGGACGGTCGCATCGCGTCTTCATGCGAGGCATGCGGTGCTGGCGGAGCATATGCGCCTGACACTTGCGATAAGCGCTGCAAGACTTGTCAAGGACTCACCTGCTATCGGCGCTGTCTTCGCTGTCGCGAGGTGGTCTCGATGCCTCCCGCAGTTACGGGCCCGAGAGTTCCGGGCTGGAAGTGCCTTGCGTGTGGCAAGCAGGCGGGTAGGCAGCGTTGGCCGTTGGCGTCTCTGGGCGAGCTCGGCACCGACGTTCGGTATGCGACGGTCTATGCCCAACTTGGGTTGACCCCTGCGGACGCGACGGCTGACCCAGACCGCCGGCGGATTGACGGATCGATTCTCAATGCCGCGGGAATTTCGGGTATCGCCACCGGTGGATGCACCATCCTCTTCTGCACGTCAGGCGCTGCCTTGATGATTGGCAACACGGAAAACCCGACCGTCATCCCGTACGAGCAGATGAGGTCCTTACGCTTCGCAGGTAGAGGTAGTGTCGTCACCACATCTGGCGGAGGCTGGGTCGGAGGTGGATTCGGCCTGAGCGGAGCCCTTGAGGGCTCCCTCATGGCGGGCGCGTTGAACGCGCTCACCGCCAAGACGACGACTCACACCGAGACGATCATCAACTTCGGCTGGGCCGACAGCGAGATCGTACTACTGAACGGCGTTCATATGCCGCACAGCTTGGCTTTGCTCCTCGCCCCGGTAGTAGCTCGGATCGAGTTGGCGACACAGACACATGCACAACATTCGTCAGTCATGAGGCCTGCACACGAGCGCGCGACCACCCGGCCTACCGACATCGTCGACAAGCTCCGGCAGCTCGCCGAACTGCACACCTCCGGTGCTCTCACAGACGATGAGTTCAGCGCCGCCAAGGCGCAAGCATTGCTGGGGAGATAGGGGCTGTTCATCCGAGTGGTTCGAGCCATCTGAGTGGTTCGAGCTCAGCGCGATAAGCCGCGCCAAGCCGGTTGTGCTCCTTGCGGCGGCCGAGATCGGGCCGCCGAGCTGTGAGCATGCGCTCGAATTCGCCGGCAGACCAGGGGTGAACGCCTGCTGGGCCGGCGGTGCCGTCCGGTCGGAATGCGGGTCTGGGAACGCGGAGCACCCGACTGCAGAGTGAGACCTGGCCGACCAGTTGCTGGGTGTAATGGCAAGCGCGCCGAACTGGCTGGCGTTGAGATCGAGAAGCCGCGGACGGCCCGGCCGCCGTCTTCGGTGGTTCCCCAGGTACTTCTGACCGTACGAATCTGGCTACACTTCAAGCCATGTCTGCCTCCGAGCACATGTCCCTCGTGGAGGTCAAGAACCACCTGTCCGAGGTTGTGGAACGCGTCGAACGCGAGCATGGCCGCATCGTCATAACCAAGCACGGCCGACCCGCTGCGGTGTTGATCAGCCTTGATGACCTCGACGGGCTGGAGGAGACTCTCGCGGTCATCTCGGAGCCTGGTGCTCTGGCCGAGGTGATGACCGCACGGGCCGCATTCGAGCGCGGCGAGGGCGTGCTGGTGACGCGGGAGCAGATGCTGACGCGCAGGGCCGCAACCTGACGTGTCACGGGCCGAGCCCGAGCCCTACGAAGTCGCGTGGTCTCCCGGCGCGCTGCGCGCCCTTGACGCCATGCCGCCCAAGGTCGCCAGTGCCGTCATCGAGCTCGTCTTCGGGGCCATGGCACAGGAACCCCACCGGGTGGGTAAGCCGTTGCATTTCGAGCTCGAAGGTTCGCGGTCGGCGCGTCGGGGCACGTTCCGGGTGATCTACGCGATCGATGACGACGCCAGGCGGCTCCGCATCGAGCGCGTTGCGCACCGGTCGGACGCCTACCGTCCTCGCTGACGCCTATCGGTTGACCTCGCGACGGTGACCAACCCGCACCACCTGCACGAGCAGGACGGTGTCGTGCACCTCGTAGACGATGCGATGGTCGCCCACCCGGACCCGGTAGACACCGGCCTCGCCCACGAGGGCGCGGCACCCCGGCGGACGCGGCGTCTCGGCCAGCAGGTCGATCGCCGCCCGCACGCGCTGTTGTTCCTTCCGCGGCAGCGCCTCGATGACC
>JAYUDU010000021.1:0-16697 GCA_043739605.1 Acidimicrobiales bacterium
GTGGTGGACGTCGTGCCGCTCGAGACGAACAGGGTGACCTTGGTGTTGCCAGCCTTTGGTGCGGTTCCAGCCGGTGGGTCGGTGCGGGTGGCCGAGCCGGAGGGCACGGTGTCGGACTTCTCGTTGACGATCTTCACCGTGTAGCCCGCGTCGGAGAGCTGGTTGACGGCCTGGGACTGGGTGAGCCCGGTCACGTCGGGAATGGATGGCAGGTCCTTGCCCGTCGAGACGGTCAGCGTGACCTTGGAGCCCTTGGCCAGCTCGGTGCGCGCAGCCGGGTTCTGGACGATGACGAAGCCAGAGCTGACGGTGTCGCTGCGCTGCTCGACCACGTCGACGGTGAAGCCTGCCGCGATGAGCTGCGCTTTGGCCTCGTCCGACTTCAGGTTGGTGACGGACGGAACCTCCTTGGTGTTGGTGGCTCTGTTGACGGTGAGGGTGACCGTCGATGCCGCGGCGACCTGTGCGTCGCCCTTCGGGTCTTGGTCAAGCACGATGCCGGGTGCTCGGGTGGGGTCGCTGCCATCGCGGAGGACCACGACCAGCTTGAGGGCCAACAGCGCCGCCTTGGCATCGTCCTCGGTCTTGCCGACGACGTCGATGACCGCGATCTTGGCGATGGTCGGTGTCGTGGTGCCGCTTGATCCGACCAAGCCGACAGTGCGCGCCAGCAGGAACAGCAGCAGCAGCACCACGGCGAGCAGGCCGAGTGACGTGCCGACGAGCACACCCGTGCGACTCTTGGGCTCATCGTGGAGGTCGGCGATGGGCGCAACCGGCACGCTCGGCGTGGCGGGCTCGATGAACAGCTCCTCGGCGATCGGGATGACCTGAGTCGCGTCGGGTGTCTGTGGTGGCGCAGCGGCGCGCACCGAGGCCGGGAGCGCCCCAGCCGCGATTGCCGCCCGACGCTTCAGCGCGATCGGCGTCTGACCGCGGCTGAAGCGCAGGAGGTCGCCTCGCAGCTCGTCTGCACCAGGGAACCGATCGTTGCGGTTCTTCTCGACCGCCGTCAGGATGATGGCCTCCAAGCCCGCCGGCACGCTCGGTTCGATGGTCGAGGGCGCGGGGATCTGTTCCTTGACGTGCTTGTACGCGATGGCCAGCGGGGTGTCGCCGCTGAACGGCGGCTTGCCGGTGACCAACTCGAACAGCACGACGCCAAGGCTGTAGATGTCGGTACGGGAATCGACATCCAGGCCCTGGGCCTGCTCCGGCGAGAAGTAGGTGGCGGTGCCCATGACAGCACCGGTCTGGGTGAGGTTCTCTGAGGTGTCGCCCGCGCGCGCGATGCCAAAGTCGGTGACCTTGGCAAGCCCGTTGGGGTCAAGCAGGATGTTGCCCGGCTTGATGTCTCTATGGACGACTCCGTGGCGGTGCGCGTTGCCGAGGGCCGCCGCGACCTGAGCTCCGATGGCGGCGGCGCGCTCTGCGGTGAAGCGGCCTTCCCTTCGGAGCAGATCGGAGAGGGGGCGCCCGTCGACGTACTCCATGACGATGAAGTACGTGCCCTCTTCCTCGCCCCAGTCGTAGATGGACACGATGTTCTGGTGCGTCAGGTTTGCCGCAGCCTGCGCCTCGCGGCGGAATCGCTCGACGAAGCTGTGGTCGACGGAGAGCTCTGGAAACAGCACCTTGAGCGCGACGGGCCGGTCGAGCAGCAGGTCGCGCGCCTGGTACACCTCGGCCATGCCACCCCGAGCGATGTGCCGGACGAGCTCGTAGCGCCCGTTGTAGATCCGGGCCGGTGTGGTCGAGGACATGCCGGAAGGCAGCGTAGAGGGCGCCGCCCGCCAGGCACGAGCATGGCCACCGCTCTCCTACGGAACGAGGGGAAGCGCCGCCGCCAGAACCTGTTTGGCGATCGGGGCGGCGATGCGGCCACCGGTGACATCGCCGAGACCAGGTTGTGACTCGACGATGACGGCGACCGCCACCCGTGCGATGGTGCCCGTCTGGCCGCCAGCGGGGGCACAGGCGATGAGCCAGGCATGCGCGTTGTCGCCGACGGTCTGGGCGGTTCCCGTCTTTGCAGCCACCTGGATGCCTGGGAGGCCAGCCGCGGTGGCGGTGCCGCCGTTGACGACGCCGACCATCATGAGGTTGACGGCGCGGGCCGCTTCGCCATCCATCGGCTGCTTCCACGGCTTCGGCGCGTAGCGCTGCACGACGGCACCGTCTTGGTCCGTGATGTGGTCCATCACGTGTGGGGTCATGATCGTGCCGCCATCTCCGACAGCCGCGGCCACGAGCGCCATCTGCAAGGGCGAGGCCGTCACGTCGAGCTGTCCGATGGCCGAAACGGCGACCTGCGATTGGAGCTTGAGGCCACTGGGGTCAGGGAAGAACGACTTCGTCGCCGCGGGGAGGTCGATTGGGGGACGCTCGTTGAAGCCAAACTGGTTGGCCTGATCGCTGAGGCGCTGCGCGCCGAGATCGAGGCCGAGCTGACCAAACCCGGTGTTGCACGACACCTTGAGCAGGGCGGGGAGGTCGCCGCCGCAGGCTGCGCCACCGAAGTTGGGGAGGTCCTTGGTCGTGCCGGGGAGGTTGAGCGCCCGCAGGACGGGATACCGCTTGGCGACCAGTTCCGGTGCCTTGGTGACAGCAGCCGTCGTCGTGATGACCTTGAAGGTGGACCCCGGTGAGTAACGCTCCCGATAGGGCCGCGGCAGCATCGGCTTGCCTGGGTCGTCCTGGAAGCGCTGCCACGCCTCGCGCACCGCGGGGAGACTGTGGCCGGCGAGGACGTTCGGGTCGAAGCTCGGCGTCGACACCATGGCGAGGATGGCACCAGTGCGCGGATCGAGAGCGATGACCGCGCCACGCTTGGTGCCGAGGGCGGCTGCTGCGGCCTCCTGGATGGCGGGGATGATGGTTGTCGTGACGTCCTTGGTGCGTGACTTCGCGGCCAGGAGCGAGGCGAGGTCCGTGACCGCGACACTGGACCCGGCCAGCATCTCGTTGTACTGACGCTCGACGCCATCTGTGCCGTAGTTGAAGGAGAAGTAGCCGGTGATCGGCGCGTACAGCGGGCCGTTGACGTACTGACGGAGCCGCTTGAGTTCGTCGTCCGTCGCCACGGACTGGGCGAGGACCGTTGTGCCGTCCGCGGCGAGGATGCGGCCCCGCTCGTTGGAGAAGTCGACGACGATCTGACGGGTGTTGCGGGGGTCGTTGCGCAGGGCCTTCGAGTCGACCACCTGCAGCCGAGTCAGCTGTAGGAACAGGGCGCTGAACAGGACGACGAGCACGATGCCGACGATGCGAATCTGACGGTTCATCGCAGTGAGACAGCCTCGACGTTGGCTTCGTGCGATGCGCGCACCAACAATGCCAGCAGGATGTAGTTGGCCACCAACGACGATCCGCCGTAGGACACGAACGGAAGCGTCACGCCGGTCAAAGGCACCAGACGAGTGACACCACCCATGATGATGAACGTCTGGACCCCGAGGATGAGCGTGAGGCCGCTCGTCAACAGCTTCTCGAACGGGTGCTCGAGTGCGAGTGCGGTTCGCAGCCCAGAGGCAACGAGGAGGGCGAATGCGATGACGATGGCGGCAGTGCCGAGGAAGCCCATCTCCTCGCCGATCGCAGCGAAGATGAAGTCGGTGCTGACGTACGGGATGCGCTGCGGGCTGCCCAGCGCAAGGCCAGATCCCGTGACGCCCCCTGAGCCGAATGCAAACGCCGACTGCACGATCTGATATCCCTTGCCCTGGGCCACCGACCACGGGTCGATCCAGATCTGCACGCGGGTCCTGACGTGGCCGAAGAGGTGGTACGAGGCGATCGATCCTGCGCTGAACAAGCCGAGTCCACCGACCAGGTACAGCCACTGGTTGGTGGCGATCCAGACCATCCCGACGAACATGGTGAAGAAGAGCAACGAAGAACCGAGGTCGCGCTCTGCAACCATCACGAGGATGGAGGCGCCCCACGCCAGTAGGATCGGGCCCAGCACTCGCAGCCGGATCTCTGGTACTCGAAACGGTCCGATGCGGCGCTTGGCGGCGAGCAGCTCGCGGTTGTCGACGAGGTACGCTGCAAAGAACGTGGCGAGGAAGATCTTGGCCAGCTCGCCCGGCTGGAACCCGAGCGGACCGATGTGGATCCAGATCCGGTTGCCGTTGATGTTGCGACCGAGGCCCGGCACGAGGGGCATCAGGAGGAGGCTGACACCGCCGACCAGGAGGAGGTAGCGGTAGCGCTCTAGGTCACGGATGCGGCGGACGCCGGCGAGCGTCGCGACGAAGGCCACCACGCCGACGGCCGTCCACATCGACTGCAATCCGGCCTGTCGTTGCGACAGGCGAGCGATGAACACGTAGCCGATGCCGTTGAGCACCAGCGCAAGCGGGAGCATGACGCCGTCGGCCGCTGGGGCCAGCTTGCGCACCGCCACGTGCGCGGCCACCAGCAGTGCCGCCACGACGGCGGCGAAGGCTCCGAGGCCCGCAGGTGGAGCGCCCACCTTGCCCAGGCTGGCGAGCGTCGTGCCGCCGATCGTGACTCCGGCCGCGAGGACGACCAAGCCCAGCTCGGTGCGGCGCCGCGCCGGCACGACGGAGGCGGTCACGGGCCGACGGGCGCCGTGGTCTCCGACGAGGTGGACGGCGCGGCTGGGTCGACGGAGTCCGGCACCGGCACCTGCGTGGTCAAAGCGAAGCTGACCGATGTGGTTGGGTGGACCGAGGTGCACGTTCGGTTGGTACCTGCAGGCACGGTGAACCGGCCGGCGGCGAGGGCGTTGCACACGAGGTGGTCGAACACCGCCTGCTCGGCCTCTGCCTTGGTGGCGTAGCGGCGGGGGCCGCGCTCAAGCTGGATGCGATCCGCCTCCGACAGCTTGTCCGCCGTCAAACGGCCATTCTCTGCCGCGTAGGCCCCCGTGCCCGGAGGCCTGCCGTGGGTGATCTTCACCACGTCGGCATCGATGAACACCCAATACCCTTGGGCGGCTGTGAGCCGGATCGCGATCCACGCGCCAAGGACGATGGCGAGCAGCACGGCGACGACGGCGCCAACCCTCCAGGTGAGGAGCGGCGGCTGGGCCGGGCGGTCCGCCTTCACCCGCTCGATGCGCAGCTTGCCGGCCGTCACGTCCTGCACGGCTGCGCCGGCCGGCGGCGGTGGGGAGGGGGTTGGGGTGGGCGCGGGTGTCGAGATCAGCGCGCTCAGCTCGTCGGTCAGGGCGGCGGACGCCGCGAGCGCCTGATCGTGGGTGTCGGCGTCGACGACGTCCACGACGACGACGGTGATGTTGTCCCGCCCGCCGGCCTCGTTGGCCTGGCGGACCAGCTCGTTGGCGGCAGTCGTTGCGTCAGGCATCCGGCGAAGAACAGAGGCGAGCGCCTCTGGCGGCACCTCGTCCCAAAGGCCATCCGAACACAGCACGTACCGGTCGCCGAGCACCGGGTCGACGGTGACCAGGTCGACGTCGACGGTGTCGGCGATGCCGAGGGCCCTGGTGAGCGTGGAGCGCCTGGGGTGGTGCTCAGCGTCCTGGTGGGTGATCTCGCCGGCCCGCACCATCTCCTGCACCCAGCTGTGGTCGGTGGTGATCTGGGTGAGCTCGCCGTCGCGGAGCAGGTAGGTGCGGGAGTCGCCGACGTTGGCGATGGCGAGGCGTGAGGGCACGCCGACCTCTGCTGCGTGGGTTTCGTCGAGGAGCGCAAGTGCGGTCAGCGTGCACCCCATGCCCGCATAGGCCGGTGTGGCAGCGGCTTGGTCCCACACCGCCTTGTTGGCCAGGGTGATGGCATCGGCGAGCGCAGCCGCGGTGACCGCAGGGCGGTCGAACACCCTGCTCATCGCCGCAATGGCCTCGCGACTCGCGACCTCCCCAGCGGCGTGACCGCCCATCCCGTCGGCGACGACGAACAGCCCCTGCTCCGGAGCTTCGAGGTAGGCGTCCTGATTGAGCTCTCTGACGCTTCCGACATCGGTGGCGGCGGAGGCGCGCAGACGGACGGGCATGACCCCTCCAGCCTGCCACCTCCGCGCAGTGGTGCGTTGCCACGGAAGCATCACGCATGGTCGCTGGCGCGACGAGTGGTCAGCGCGAGGGAGGATGGGGCCGTGAGTGATGGCCCCCTGATCGTCCAGTCAGATCGGACGGTCCTGCTCGAGGTCGCCCACCCCAAGGCGGAGAAGGCGCGCATCGCCATCGCTCCGTTCGCAGAACTTGAGACTGCGCCGGAGCACGTCCACACGTATCGGATCACGCCGCTGGCGCTGTGGAACGCCCGCGCTGCTGGTCACGACGCCTTCGGCGTGGTCACGGCGCTCACCGACTTCAGCCGCTTCCCGGTGCCGCCTGCGCTCCTGTCCGACCTCGTCGAGACCATGGACCGCTACGGCCGCCTGGTGTTGGAACGTGCGGACGCGGTGCCGGAGGGCATCGACGCGCCGGCCGGCCATCTCGTGCTGCGGGCTACCGGCCTCGACGACCTTCCGATCCTTGAGGAGGTCTGCCGGGCGAAGGGCACCGCGCCGCTCCTCGGCCAGCGCCTCGGCCCGATCGCCGTCTCCGTGCCGCCCGCCCAACGCGGCAACCTCAAGCAGGCGCTTGTGAAGATCGGCTGGCCGGTCGACGATCGGGCCGGCCACGTCGAGGGCCGTGCGCACGCCATCGCCATGAAGCGCGCCGGTGAGGAGGGCGCGGTCACCCTTCGGCCCTACCAAGATGCCGCCGTCACCAGCTTCGTCGCGGCAGGCTCTGGTGTCGTGGTGCTTCCGTGCGGCGCAGGCAAGACGCTCGTCGGCGCGAGCGCCATGGCGAAGATCGGCGCCCGCACGCTCATTCTCGTCACCAACACGGTCTCGGCCCGACAATGGCGCAGAGAGCTGCTGCTGCACACCTCGCTGACGGACGCAGAGATCGGCGAGTACTCGGGGGACAAGAAGCAGATCGCCCCCGTCACGATCGCCACCTACCAGGTGCTCATCCAACGCAAGAAGCAGGAGGACGGCACCTACCGCTATCCCCACATCGGGGTGTTCGACGCACAGGATTGGGGCCTGATCGTCTACGACGAGGTGCACCTGCTGCCGGCTCCAGTCTTTCGCATGACCGCAGACATCCAGGCTCGCCGGCGCCTCGGCCTCACCGCCACGTTGTTGCGAGAGGACGGCCGCGAGTCCGACGTCTTCGGGCTCATCGGCCCGAAGCGCTACGACGTGCCATGGCGCGACATCGAGGCCCAGGGGTGGATCGCCCCGGCCACGTGCGTCGAGGTGCGCGTCGACCTCGGCCACGACGAGCGCATGGCGTATGCCCTCGCGGAGCCGGCAGAGCAGTACAGGGTGGGTGCGGCGTCGGTCGTGAAGCAGGCCGTCGTGGCCGAGCTCGTGGCCCGCCACCCGAACGACCCGACGCTCGTCATCGGTCAGTTCATCGACCAGCTCGAGAAGCTCGCAGAGCGCCTGAACGCCCCGCTCATCACCGGCAAGGTGCCCAACAAGGAGCGCGAGCGGCTGTTCGCGGCCTTCCGCGCCGGCGAGATCCCGGTGCTGGTGGTGTCGAAGGTGGCCAACTTCTCCATCGACCTGCCGGAGGCCACCGTCGCCATCCAGGTCAGCGGCACGTTCGGCAGTCGCCAAGAGGAGGCACAACGCCTCGGCCGCATCCTTCGTCCCAAGGCCGATGGCCGCCAGGCCCACTTCTATTCGATCGTGAGTCGCGACACCAGCGACGCGCTCTTTGCCCAGAACCGCCAGCGCTTCCTGGCGGAACAGGGATACGCCTACGACATCGTCGACGCCTCTGAGCTGCTGGGGCGGCGGCGCCCCGACTGAGTCCTCCGGGGTGGTTGGGCTGGCGCCGCCGCGTTCGCAGCGCTTCGGGAGAAGCGGAGGACGCGACGGGCGGTGGGGTTGCAGCACACGTGCTCCTCGCTGTTGGGTTGTCCGGCGGGCTTCTGGCACCACGTTCGTGGACCTTGTCGACGTTCGTGGACGCCGGTTCGCCGGCCCCACGTGCAACGTCGCTACAGTGCGCCGATCGGCTGAACACCGGTCAAGAACGTCACCTATAACGCTACGAACCGGGGGGTTCCCGCCATGGATGTCATCAGTGAGGTCGTCAAGGACGGATTGGTCGAACGCCGCTTCGACCTGAAGGTGGGCAGCGGCCCGGACGGTGCGATCGAGGTCGTGCCCGGCTGCTTGTGGCTGCCCGAGGGCGCCGAGGGGCCGCGGCCGAAGGTCCTCATCGGCCACGGTGGTACCCAGCACAAGAAGTCGGTCCACATCCGCCGCTTCGCCCGGCGGTTCGCGGAGGAGCACGGCTGGGCCACCGTCGCCATCGACGGCCCGGGTCACGGCGACCGGGTGCCGGCCGACCAGCGCGCCGGCTCGCTCGAGGAGCTGCGCGCGCGCATCTCCGGCGGCGCGGACCCGATCGCTTCGCTGGCGCGTGCCGCCGGCCAGCACAGGATCGAGTGGCACGCGACGCTCGACGCAGTCGAGGCGCTCCCCGAGGTCGGCCCCGGCCCGACGGGCTATTGGGGCGTGTCGATGGGAACGCTGTTCGGCACCCACTTCGTCGCCGCCGAGCCCCGCATCACGGCGGCGGTCCTCGGGCTCGCCGCCGCCCGAAGCGCCGATGACCCGCTCGTCGCGGCGGCGAAGCAGATCGAGATCCCGATCCTGTTCGTCCTTCAGCGCAACGACCAGCTGTTCTCGCTCGAGGACGGGATCGCGCTGTTCGACGCCATCGCCAGCATCGACAAGGCGCTCCACATCAACCCCGGCGAGCACGCCGCCATCCCACCTACAGAAGTCGACGCCATGCACGCGTTCTATGCGCGGTTGTTGTAGGCGAGCCGGAGGGCTCGCTGACGCTCACTTCCGGCTCGCGGCGCCTCCGCTCGCGGCGCTCGCTTTGGCGCCCTTCGTGGCCCAGAGGGGTCGGCGTCTTCCTACGTCCGGGCGGACACCGCCCCGCCGCCTGGGGCGGCTCCTCCGGCGTCCGTCCTCCTCCGTCCAGACGCCGACGGGCCACTCCGGCTCCTGCCCGGAGCGGCGGCACTCCCTTGCTCCGTTGTGTTGTAGCGAGGCGAAGCCGCCCTACAACACAACCTCCCCCAGGGCAGGGAAGACCTTCGCGACGCGCTTGGTGAGGTAGTCGCCGTAGGTGCCGTCGAAGCGGTGCACGTCCATGCCGTCCCATCGGGGGACGGCATCGGCCGGGCCGGCGACCGCGGGGCGCACGATGGCGTCCCAACCGGGGTCGAAGAAGAAGGGGAACGAGAGACGGTCGGGCGCTCCCAGGTGGTGGTTGGCGACGCGGTGCGGTGTCGATCGGTAGCGGCCGGCGGTCATGCGTTCGAGCATGTCCCCGAGGTTGCAGATGAAGACCTCAGGGTCCGATGGCACGTCGATCCACTCGCCCTCGGGCGAGCGCACCTGGAGGCCGGCGGTTCCGTCCTGGCCGAGGATCGTCAACAGCCCGTAGTCGGTGTGCTCGCCGACGCCCCATCCGGGGGTGCCGACCTCGACGGGCGGGTAGCGGAAGATCCGGAACAGCGTGGTAGGCGAAGCGGTGAGGTGCTCGTCGAACCACGTCGGGCCGAGGCCGAGCCCGCACCCCAGCGCAGCCATGAGGAGGTGCCCGAGCGAGGTCATCGCTTCGAGGTGCGCGAGCACCGCGCCCCGCAGGTCGGCCGGCTCCTGGGGGAAGAGGTTCGGTCCGTGCAGGGGCAACCCGCGCTGCACGCGTGGGTCGCTCCCGTCCAGCTCTTCGCCGAGGTAGAGGCCTTCCTTGGCATCTGGGATGCCTGAGGTCAGCTCGCCGCCGAGCGGGAACCAACCCCGCCAGGCGCGGCCGCCGCGTGCCATGGCGATGGCAGCCTTGTGCTCCTCCGCTTGCGCGAAGAAGCGGCGCGCCACCGCGTCGAGCCGGGCATACGCGCCCGCATCCACGCCGTGGCCGGTGATCGCAAAGAAGCCCCACCGCTGGCAGGCAGCGTCGAGCGCCTCGATCGTTGCGAGGGCCTCTGACGATGTCGGGTCGAACCGCAACGGCGAGATGTCGATGATCGGGAGCGTCTGCGCCATCGTCACCAACCGTACGGGAATTTGCGTGTACGGCATCCTCGATGCTCGTTCCCCGCGCCCGCTCGGCCGTGGTCGGCGGGCCTGGAATCGCTCAGGTCCACCGCGGAGGAGGTCGACGGTGCACAGGATGACCGATGTGACCCAGGTGAACGCCGCCTCCGACGGCCTGCCCAGACCGTCAGACCTCGCCCTGTCGACGCGGGTGGCCTTCGAGCTGGCCCGCGCCGCAGACCTCCCACTCCGAACTGGGCTCGCCTCGATCGTGGCGACCGCCGGGATCTTCGCCGCGCTCAGCCCGAGCCAGCGCCGCCTCGACCGCGAGCAGCTCGACTTCTACGTCGACATGGCATCGGCTGGCGATGCGGGCAAGGTGTTTCTCGACCCGGACCCCGACCACGAGGTGGTTGCGCGGCGCGGAATCCCAACACCAGGACTATCGCCTGGGCGGGTCGAGAACCTCACGTTCCAGAGCAGGTTCGAAGCGCTCAACCCCGCATTGCGCAGCCAGTATGCGAGTCACAAGAACAACAGGACGGCGCGCTTTCAGCACTGGAAGCATCGGGTCGGTCCGCGCCCGACGTTGCTCGTCATCCACGGGTTCGGCGCATCGCCGTATTGGCTCAACAGTGCGTTCTTCTCTCTGCCATGGTTCTACACGCAGGGCTATGACGTGGTGCTCGCCACACTGCCATTTCATGGTGCACGCGCCAGTCGGACGTCTATCATCGCTGGCCAAGAGCTGTTCTCGCGTGGATTCTCAACCTTGCACGAGGCGATGTTCCATGCCATCCATGACCTACGTGTGCTGCTCGATCATCTCTTCGCCGAGGGTACGCCGCGTGTTGGCGTGACCGGATTGTCGCTGGGCGGGTACACGTCTGCATTGCTCTCGGCGGTCGACGATCGTCTCAGCTTTGTCATCCCGAACGCGGCGGTCACGGATATGGGCAGCCTCACCGACACCTATTTCCCTGCCAACCTCGCTCTGAGGACGGGCATGCCGCTCGTCGGGCTCGACGCAGATGCGTTCAAGCAGGCCACGCGGGTGCACTCCCCCCTCAACTACGAGTGCCTGGTGCCGCACAGCCGCCGCATGATCATCGCTGGTCTCGGCGACCTGCTGGCTCCTCCCGTGCAGAGTCAGATGTTGTGGGAGCACTGGGACCAGCCGGAGCTGCACTGGTTCCCCGGCAACCACGTCTTGCACGTCAACCGGGCCGCGTACCTCCGCAAGATGGGTCGCTTCTTCAACACGATCGGCTTCCACGCCGACGACCACCAGGAGCAGAGCGCCGCGTAGCTTGGGGTCGGCCTGGGGCGGCGCGACGCCGCACGTCCCCAGGAGCGCGAGGATCGACGCCGTGTGCGATGCCTGCCGGAGCCTTCCTCGGCACCCGCACGCGTCGGCCAACGAGCTGCCACGGCTGAGTCGCAGGGCGCTGCTCCTCGGTGCGGTCGGTCTCGCCGGTGCGAGCAGCGTCGCCGCGGTACTCGGACCGTTTGCGCTCCCCGCGGGGGCTGCGACCGTAACGCTCGGCGCCGTCCAGGTGACGCCGCGGTCGTCGTGGGGTGCGGACCTCGCGCCGAAGGGACCGCTCACCGAGGACGCAGACGTGCGGTTCCTGCTCGTCCACCACAGCGTCGATCCGGCCAACGACTACACCGCAGATCAGGTGCCCGGCCTGTTGCGCCAGATCTACGACTTCCACACGCGGCCTACGACCGACCCCTCCCCAGGCAAGGGCTGGGCCGACGTTGCTTACAGCTTCTTCGTCGACCGTTTCGGGGGCGTGTGGGAGGGCCGTACTGGCAGCCTCAACAAGGCGATCGTCAATGACGAGACTGGCGGCAACCAGGGCTTCGCACGGTTCTGTTGCTTCCTCGGCGATCATCGAACCGCTCCTCCGAGCGCGGCGGCGCTCGACTCGATGGGCAAGCTGCTTGGAAGCCTCGCGTCGCGTCACCACGTCTCCATGGCACGGGGGGCCACCGCCACCTTCGTGTCCAAGGGCAGCCAGCTGTTCCCGTCGGGGACCACGGCGACGGTGCGCACCCTGTCCGGCCACCGCGACGTCGGCCAGACCGAGTGCCCGGGTGACGCCGCGTACGCCCTCCTGGCCGACGACCTGCGCGGCAGAGCCGAGTCCACGGCGGCCCTGCTGGACACGCCAGCCACCACCACGACCAAGAACAAGGGCACGTCCACTACCAGGAGGGGTTCGCTGCCGTATCTCCCCGGGACGATCCCGCCCCAGACCGCCATCTACGCACCCGTGCCAGCGACTACGACACCCGGGCTGGGTGGCTCTGTCGGCATCCCCACCACCATTGAGGCCGAAACCTCGACCACGCTCGGCACGCTCGGCGCTGGACGACGGGTCACCATCCGCGATAGCAGCGGCGCGGGACAGAGCGGACTGCCCCCTCTCGTCTACGCGTCCGCAGGCGCGCTCGGCGTCCTCCTCATCGCCGCCGGGGTATGGGACATCCGGCGCCGCCTGACGGCGCGGGCCGCAGATCGAGGGTGGAAGCGTCCTGGGCAGGAGGCGGACGAGACCGTCGGTTCACTGCCAGCGCCCGCGTCGATCCCGCGGGCCGATCTCGCGGCGGGCTGGGCGGACCTCCGCACCGACGGGGCGGCATCGACGGGTCAGGCCGCATCGACCGCCATCGGATTGCCGGAGTGGGAGAAGCCCGACGACGAAGCAGTCGATCGCTGGCTGTCCGATGGATGGGTCGACCCCAACCGCCGTCCACGTGAGCCGCCGCGCTCCTGATCTAGGTTGGCGCCATGACGGTTGTCGTACCTGCGGGCGGAACGGCTCGAGTCGGTGTCCTCATGGGGTCGGCGTCGGATTGGCCGGTCATGAAGGCTGCCGTCGTCGAGCTCAACGCTCTCGGAGTCGCGTGCGAGGTCGGCGTATCGTCTGCCCACCGCAACCCTGACGGCACCGCCGAGTTCGCCAAGACTGCAGCGGCTCGGGGCCTGTCGGTGCTCATCTGTGGCGCAGGTGGCGCCGCCCACCTCGCCGGGGTGGTGGCCGCGGTGACGCCGCTACCGGTCATTGCCGTCCCCGTGAGGCTCAAGGCAATGAGCGGCCTCGATTCGCTGCTGTCGATGGTGCAGATGCCTGCGGGCATCCCAGTTGCGACCGTTGGCATCGACGCCGCGGCCAACGCAGGCCTGCTCGCAGCTCGGATCCTCGGCGTCGCCGATCCTGGCGTGGCGGAGCGAGTCGCCCGGCATCAGGCCGGTCTCACCGCGAAGAACATCAAAGCAGACGCAGATCTCGCCGCCGCGATCACCCAGGACGGTCTCGTCTGATGAGCGCACCCAAGCCGACGGAAGCGGGCACCGCGGCGCGGGGGCCCGTGCGACGGATGCGGCGGTGGCTCGTGCGGTTCTTCATCGGCGCGGCCATCGGCGTCGTCGTCGGAGCCACCGCGTCCCAACAGGTCGCCGATCGCGTCGCAGACCAGAGCGAGCCACTGCTCGGGTGAAGGGCTGGGCCCACCGCACCGTTCCAAAGGGGACCAACCGCACATGACCTCCGCCATCGAGCTCTCCTCGGCCATCCTCCGCGGTGATGCAGACATCCGCAACCATCACCCGTTCAGCGCGAGTGGAGCGCTCGAAGAGCTCGCCCCCGGGGTGGCGTTCGTGACCGCGTTCGCCAACGTCAGCGCGTTCACTGGCGTCGACGCCGCGGGCGCGTCAGAGCTGTTGCTCGTCGACACCGGCAGCCAGTTCCATGCCGACGTCATCCACCGCGAGGTGCGTCGCTGGACGAAGGCTCCGCTGCGCACCGCGGTGTACACCCACGGTCATGTCGACCACGTGTTCGGGACCGGTCAGTTCGAGGCAGAGAACGCCGCCAACGAGTGGGGCCCCGTGAACGTCGTCGCGCACGCCCACGTGGCGCGTCGGTTCGACCGGTACGTCGCCACCGCCGGCTGGAACGGTGCCATCAACGCCCGCCAGTTCCAGGTCCCCGGCATGCGCTTTCCCACCACGTACCGCTACCCGGACGAGACATACACCGACCAGCGCGACGTCGTCGTAGCTGGAGCTCAGATCCAGCTGCGCCACGCAAAAGGTGAGACCGACGATCACACCTGGACGTGGATGCCGTCGACCAAGACCCTGTGTTGTGGCGACCTCTTCATCTGGTGCTCGCCCAACGCTGGCAACCCCCAGAAGGTGCAGCGGTTCGCGCTCGAGTGGGCGGCGGCGCTCGAGGCCATGGCCGACATGGGTGCAGAGCTGCTGTTTCCCGGCCACGGGCTGCCCATCGCGGGTGCAGCCACCATCCGCACGGTGCTGTGCGACACGGCAGAGCTGCTGAGGTCCCTCCACGACCAGTCCCTCGCCTTGATGAACGACGGAGCCCGTCTCGATGACCTCATCCATGGCGTCGTCGTCCCGGCGCACCTCGTGAACAAGCCATACCTGCAGCCCATCTACGACGAACCAGAGTTCGTAGTGCGCAACGTGTGGCGGCGCTACGGCGGCTGGTACGACGGCAATCCGGCAACGCTCAAACCCGCTCCGGCGGCGGCCCTCGCCGAAGAGCTGGCCGAACTGGCCGGCGGTGCGGCCGTGCTCGCCATCCGCGCCCAGAGCCTCGCAGCCAGCGGCAAGGATGCCGACCTCCGCCTGGCCGGCCATCTTGCCGAGACGGCCCGTATGGCGGCACCGAACGACCCGGCGGTAGTGGCGGCCCATGCGGAGGTGTTCGAGGCCAAGCGCGACGCCGCCACATCGACGATGGCCAAGGGAATCTTCGCATGGGCGGCCGGGGAGAGCCGCGCCGCGCTCGCTTCTCCGGGTGAGTGAATCCGCTGCGCACGCCGCTCAGCCGCGATAACGTGTCGCAAACGTGCCTGCAACGGTCGTCGTCGGAACGCAATGGGGAGACGAGGGAAAGGGTCGGTTCACCGACCTCCTCGCCAAGGGATGCACGATGGTGGTGCGCTATCAGGGTGGCCACAACGCCGGTCACACCATTGTGGTGGCCGGCGAGAGCTTTGCTCTGCAGCTGCTGCCATCTGGCGTCATCTGGGATCACATCGTTCCCGTCATCGGCAACGGTGTGGTCGTCGACCCGAAGGTGCTCCTCAAGGAGATCGACACCCTCGAGGCGCGGGGCGTCAGCTGTCGCAAGCTCCTCGTGTCCGGTAACGCCCATCTGATCTTCCCGTACCACCAGGAGATCGATGCGCTCCAGGAACGTCGCCTCGGCAACGCCAAGCTCGGCACCACCAAGCGCGGCATCGGCCCGGCCTACGCCGACAAGTACTCGCGGGTCGGCCTGCGAGTGCAGGACCTCCTCGATGCCAAGATCTTCCGCCAAAAGCTCGAGGTCGTCCTCAAGGAGAAGAACCAGATCCTCACCCGGGTCTTCAACAAGTTGCCGCTCGACCTGGAGCAGATCTGCGACGACTACCTCGGCACCTATGCGCCGCGCCTGATCGATCACATCGGCGACAGCGTTGGCGCCATCCACACCGCGCTCGATCGTGGTGAGCAGGTGCTGCTTGAGGGTGCCCAGGCGACGTTCCTCGACATCGACCACGGCACCTATCCCTTCGTCACCTCGTCCAACCCGATTGCCGGCGGGGCCTGTGTGGGCGCAGGCCTCGGACCGCGCGACATCGGCCGCGTCGTCGGGGTTGCCAAGGCCTACGTCACCCGCGTCGGCTCGGGTCCGTTTCCGACAGAGCTGACCGGCACCCACGAGGGCGAGCTCATTGTCGAGCGGGGCCGGGAGTACGGCACCAACACCGGTCGCCGCCGCCGTCCGGGGTGGTTCGACGCGGTGATGCTGCGCCAGGCCGTTCGTCTCAACTCGCTTTCCGAGGTGGCGCTCACCAAGCTCGACATCCTCGATGTGTTCGACACCATCAAGGTGTGCGTTGCCTACGACGTCGATGGTGTCCGCCACACGCACCTGCCGTACCACCAGAGCGATCTGCACAAGGCCGTGCCCATCTACGAAGAGCTGCCCGGCTGGAACCTCGACACCAGCGGCGTGTACCAGCCGTCCGACCTGCCGGGTGAGGCCAAGGACTACGTGGCCTTCCTCGCAGAGCAGTGCGGGGTGCCCATCCACCTCGTCGGCGTCGGCCCCGGCCGCGACCAGTACGTCGACTTCTCCGGGACCGCGGCGTCCGTCAGCTGACGCAGCCGCCGTAGGCGCTCAGCAGTCGGCGACGGAGCGGAGTGCCTCGCACATCTGACGCCGTCCGACCGGGCCGAGCGCGCCCAGTCGGATCGTCAGCACCGACTTCGGCACGCTGGTGAGGCTGTCGAAGTTCGCGACGCTGTCGTGGTCGAGCCCCTCGTCTGGTCCGATCGGGACGCAGGTGGCGATCGCCCGCAGGGTGCTGGTGACCGGCGCGATCACGAGGTTGTTCAGCACGCCCTGGATCACCAGGGCTCTGCGGCGGTCAGAGCGTTCGCTGCTGCCATCGCGGCGGCGTCGTCGGGGTCTTGGGGCTGCGACCGGTACGACTCTGCGATCGCTCGGCCGACGGCCGCGCTTGAGGTGACGTCGGCGAGGTCGTGGACCGCGCGGCGCACGACGGGGGAGCGGGTGTCGCCGATGCCAGCCGCGACGAGCCAGTCGAGG
>JAYUDU010000022.1:0-7142 GCA_043739605.1 Acidimicrobiales bacterium
CACCTCCGCGCCGCGACCGGTCGGGACCGCGGCGATGACCCTGGCGAGAAGGTCCGGAGCAAGCCGAGTCGGTGTCCCACCGCCAAAGAACGCAGTTGCTGCGGGTGGACCCGCGCCCAGCACCATTCGCGCCTCCGCCTCCACCGCGGCGACGTAACGCTCGTGCAGGTCATCTCGGTCGGTCCACGTGGCGAACGCGCAGTAGTCGCAGCGGGTGGCACAGAACGGGACGTGCACGTAGACGTGCGGCGCCGCCGCCGGTGGTCCGGAGGAGGTCCGGACAGGCTCAGCCACGCTCGACGACGCGGGTGGTGAGGGTGTGCCCGCAGCGGCCGCAGTAGACGAGATCGACGGTGACCTCGATGTCGACGGGCATGCGCAAGTGGCGCACGGCGTCGCTCAGATCGCCGAAGCATCCGGGGCACCGGGGGCCACCGGGCGCGTCTGGGTCCTCGAGGGACAACAGATCGGGAACCTCGGACACCGCCACGGGTGGCGCAAGCCTCAAGATCGGTGACGCGGCCACCCCGGCCTCGATCCCCGGGCCGACGCTCAGCAACGCCCTGCGAATGTCGTCGGGGTCGTGACCGAGGACGAGGAGCATGTGCTTGGCCTCGCCGCCGACATCGAGGATGCCGAGCAAGAGGTGCTCTGCGCCGATGGCATCGCGCTGCAACCGCTCTGCTTCCAACGCCGCCGCCTCGAGGGCATGGCGAGCGTCCGGCGTGAGCGGCATCACGTCGGGCGACGCCAGCCCGTGCACGAGAAGGGGTCGCAGGTGCTCCGTCGTCAGCCCGAGGCCGACGAGCAGGTCGCTGACCCACGCCTGCGCACCTGCCAACGCCACCAGCAGGTGTCCGAGCCCGGTCGCGTCAGCCCCAACCGACCGCGCCACGACCTGACCAGCAACGAGCGCCTTGCGCGCGTCTGAGGTGAATCGCTCATACACACACCCAAGCATGCCCCACATCGCAGGGCGTGACGGCGTGAGGCCGACTCAGGCCAGGGCGAGCTCTTCGAGCCTGCGACGCAGCACCTCTGGGGTGGTCTCGAGCATGAGGGCGAGGATCTTGACGTCCTCGCCACGGATGGTGAGGACCCTGCCGTTGAAGTCCTGGCGCTGGACCTGGATCATGCCGAGGTAGCGGCGCAACAGGTCCTTCTCTGGGGCGTTGATGCGCTCGAGCTGGGTGAGGTCGATGGTGAGCTTGGTTGCTGCGGCGCCCCGTGAGGTGATGGTCGCTTCCTCCGCATCGAGATCGATGTCGACGTCGTCGCGACCCGACCACGGCTCAAGGTCAGGACCGAGGTCCTTCGGGAGCAGCTGGTCGACCGGGACGTTGTAGAAACGAGCGAGCCGTTGCAGGCGAGGAACCGAGATGGCGCGCTCACCGCGTTCGTAGGCACCGAGGACCGAGGCCTTGAACTCCTGGTGAGACGAGGCTTCGACGGCCTGGAGCGACAGGCGCTTCTGCTTGCGAACGGAACGAAGGCGATCTCCTACGCGCGCTGCGTAGTCGGCGGCGAACGTCTCTTCGAGGTCAGTGGGCAACGGGTCCTCCTTGAGGACTTCGACGAAACCCCTGATGTGGCCCGTCGAATCGGTGTGGCAGATGGGGGACGATACGGACCCAACGCACGCACTGCGTGCCAGCAATCTCACGTCTGATGACGAACCGTACCAGATCTGAGCGCGCAGAGTAGGGAACCGGCGACGAGAGCCGCCGTCTCGGCACGCAGGGTGGTAGGTCCGAGGTCGATCGTTGGCACGGCGCCCAGCTCGGAAGCCGACCACCCGCCTTCGGGGCCGATGGCGACGGTCGGTACGTCGAGGCACGGGACGCCGCTCGACCCGGGCTCGGCGAAGACCACAGTCTCACCGAGAGCGGTGGCGAGGTCGGTGGCGCGGAAGGGGCCGAGGATCTCGGGCAAGTGGACGCGTCGACATTGGCAGAGGGCCTCCCGCGAGGCGCTGCGCAGGCGTTCGAGGTTGCGGGTGACGCGGTCGCCATCCCATCGCACGACGGAGCGCTCTGCCTCGATCACCACGATGCGGTCGACCCCGATCTCTGTCAGCTTCTGCACGACCCACTCCGGACGGTCGCCCTTGACCGGCGCGAACGCGACCGTGACCAGGGGGGCTGGCGCCGCTACGTGCAGCACCGGACCGACGGCGATGAGGGCCGAACCACCGTCGCGTCGGCGCCCGCCGGCGGGCGCGTCCACGACGAGGCGACATGAACGCCATGCCCCTGCGCCATCGGTCGCCGTCACCACTTCGTCCGAGCCCAGCCGCAGGACCCGACCGAGGTGGTGGGCGTCCGCCGCGTCGAGTGCGATGAGCTCGCCGGTGTCGACGGTGAGCACATCGGCGGCCACCAGAACCTGCGCTCGTGCCGACGCCGGCCCCGTCGTCATCCCTTGAACGCGTGCTTGATGCGACCGAGGAGGGAGGTGTCTTGGGCCGACACCTGCTCGCCGCGCTCGCTGGCCAGTTCTCGAAGCAGCTCGTCTTGGCGTGCCGTGAGGGCGGTGGGCGTCTCGACCTGCATGCGTACGATGAGATCGCCGCGCCGCTCGCCCCTGTGCACGTCTGGCACGCCTCGGCCCCGCAGGCGCGTCTCCTTGCCCGACTGGCTCCCCGCCGCGATGACCATCTCCTCCTCGCCGTCGAGGGTTTCGAGCAGCACCACCCCACCGAGCGCGGCGATGGTGAGGGGGACGTTCACGACCGTCCACACGTCGATTCCGTCGCGTTGGAAGCGGGCGTCGGCTCTGACCCGCAGGTGCACGTAGAGGTCGCCGGGCGGGCCGCCGCGGGCACCGGCTGCGCCCTTTCCGGTAAGACGCAGGGTTGTGCCATCGGCGACGCCGCCGGGGACGACGAGCCGGTGCTCGACGGGCATGGTGATGCGCCCCTCGCCGCGACAGCGCTCACACGGCGTCGGGATGTCGCGACCAGTACCCGCGCACGTCGGGCACACCGATGCGGTGACCATCTGGCCGAGGATGGATTGACGAACGCGCCGCACCTCGCCGGCTCCACCGCAGGTCCCACACGTCGTGCCCGCCGTACCCGGCTTCGCCCCGGTGGCGTCGCACACGTCGCATGCAATCGGCGCCCGGACGGCAAGGTCACGCTCGATCCCGAACACGGCCTCGGCGAACTCAAGATCGAGCGCCGTCTCGAGGTCCTGGCCGCGAGGAGGCCCGCCGGGACCGCGTTGGCGTCCGCCTCCGGCACCCCCGAAGAACGCCTCGAAGATGTCGCCGAATCCTGCTGCTCCGCCGCCGAAGGGGTCACCGCCACCCCGTGGTCCGTCGGCGCCGTAGGTGTCGTAGTGCTGACGGCGCTGCACGTCTGACAGCGTCTCGTACGCCGTCGACACCTGCTTGAACCGCTCCTCTGCCTCGGTGTCGCCGGGGTTCAGATCTGGATGCAGCTGGCGAGCCAGCGCCCGATACGCCTTTTTGATCTCGTCGTCGGTCGCGCCGCGGCCAACGCCCAGCAGCTCGTAATAGTCGGTTGCCACGTCAGCCGTCCTTCATCGCCTGTCCGAGGCGGTCGCTCACAACACCGACCGCCGCCATCGCCTGCTGATAATCCATGCGCGTCGGGCCCAGCAGCCCGATGCTCCCGGTCCGCCCGCCCTCGCCATACAGCGGGGCGACGATGATGCTGCACTCCGCGAGCGGCCCGACCCCGTGCTCGTCCTCGCCGATGGCCACAGACAGGCCACGGTCGAGCAGATCACGAACGAGCGAGACCACGACGAACTGCTCCTCCAACAGTCCAAGGACCCGCCGCACGGTAGACACTGCCTCGAAGGCGTCGGCCATGCGGGCCGCGCCACCCACGAACACCGAATCTGGCTCCTGGCGGTCGCTCTCAGAGAGCGCGGCACACGCGCTGGCCGCCAGCGCGTCGATCGCCGAATCGCCACTCGCCTGGGGCGGCGCGAGTGCGCTCAACGGGTGACCGACGACCTGCGCCCCCAGGCGGGAGGCGGCGGCGGCGACCGATGCTTCGTCGACCAGCTCGCCGCCCGGCCCGACCGGCAGCTCGATGGTGTGCTTGTCGATGGCGCCGGTCGAGAAGACCACCACCACGAGGGCGGTGCGCGCCCCGAGGCTGACGATCTGCAGGCTGCGCACGGTGGCACTCTCGTGCGGCGGGGCGACGATGACCGACGTGTGGTCAGTCATGCGTGACAACAGGTGCGAGGTCTCTGTCAGCATCTGTTCGAGTTCGCCGTGGGCGCGGGTGAAGAAGTCGCGCACCTCTGCCCGATGCGTCGGCGCGAGGATGCCGGGGCCCCACTCTGGCAGCCGGTCAACGAAGAAGCGATAGCCCTTGTCGGTCGGGATTCGACCGGCTGAGGTGTGGGGCTGCGCGAGGTAGCCGTCACGTTCGAGGACGGCCATCTCGTTGCGGATGGTGGCTGAGCTGGCGGAGACGCCGGCGCGGGCGACAGCTGCCGATCCGACCGGTTGCGCGGTGTCGATGTACTCCTCGACGATGGCCGCCAAGATGGCGGCCTTGCGGTCGTCAAGCATCGCGGGCGCGCAGCAGCACGTCGGAGCTGGGTTGGGGGGTCATGAGGCGGTCCATCGTCGTTGGCACTCAAGCCTACCGAGTGCCAACGCGACGCGAGCGCAGGTCACGCCCTGAGCTGCTTGTACCGCCGCAACGCCTCATCGCGCTCGTGCGCATGGTCAACGATCGGCGCCGGGTAGCCACCGATGTCAGCGCCGCCCCGTGCCGCGCGCCATGGCTCGTGGGCATCCCCCGCGGCGAGGTGAGCAAGCTCGGAGACCCAACGCTTGATGTAGACCGCGTCTGGGTCGAATCGCTTCGCTTGGGTGATCGGGTTGAAGATGCGAAAGTACGGCGAGGCATCAGTGCCGGTTCCGGCCGCCCACTGCCAACCGTGTTGGTTGGAAGCCAGGTCGCCGTCGGCGAGGTGGCGCATGAACCACCGCGCCCCCAGCGTCCAGTCGAGGTGGAGGTCCTTCACCAAGAAGCTGGCGACGAGCATCCGCACGCGGTTGTGCATCCACCCGGCCCCGAGCAGCTGCCGCATGCCGGCGTCGATGATCGGGTAGCCGGTGTGACCGGTGCACCAGGCGTCAAAGCGGGCCGCGGCGGCGCTCCCGGTATCGAGCTGCATCGCCGCCATCGCCGGCTGGAATGGCGACCTGGCGGTGTCTGGTCGGTTGAAGAGGACGTCGGCGTAGAACTCTCGCCATGCGATCTCGGTGCGGAAGGCCGACTCGCCGGCGAGGTGACCGTCGAGCTCTGCAAGGATCGTCCGGGGATGGATGGTTCCCCACTTGAGCGCGGCCGACAGCCGACTCGACCCGTCGACGGCCGGGACGTTCCGACCCTCGGCGTAGCCCTTGAGGTCGTCCGCCACGAAGGCGTCGAGCCGGTCGAGCGCAGATTCCTCATCGATCGCCAGCATGCCGGCCTTCGCCGGGTCCGGCCATGCCAACGACCGATCGCTGCGCACGGCGCCAACCCCCGTGATCCGGTCAGGGCGACCGGTTGGCGCAGGCCACGACCGCGCCATCCACGCCTTGGCGAAGGGCGTGAAGACCTTGAACGGCGTACCGGACGCGGTGAACAGGGTTCCGGGGTCGACGGCATAGGGCGAGCCGACGGCAACCAGCTTGGCTCCAACGGCGCGGAGTGCTGCTCCGACCGACCGATCGCGCGCCGAGCCGTAGGGCGCGAAGTCGGCGCTGACATACACGTGCGACGCGTCGACCTCCGCCGCAACGCGGCCCACCGCCTCGACGGGGTCCCCGACTCGTTCGACCAGCGAGCCGCCGAGACCGCCGAGCGACCCAGCGAGTCCGTCAAGCGCAAGTCGGAGCGCCGCCCGGCGCACCTCACCGCATGGCCTGAGCAGCGCGCGGTCGTGTACGAACAGCGCAACGATCCCGTCCTCGCCGGCGCGCGCGCACGCCGCCGACAGCGCAGGATGATCCGCCACGCGCAGGTCGCGACGGAACCACATCACCGTCGGGGCCACACCCCGAACCGTATCGAGGACCAACCGCCGCTTACCGGCGGGCCCGATGCACACGCCGTACAAGACCCGCCCGCACCCGGCCGAAGAAGCTCGAGCGCACCCGGGCCGGCTCGGTCGGGTCGAGGAGGCCCCGTCGCTCCAGGTAGATCGCCTTAGCCGCGCCCAGGAGGGGGGTCGCGACAAGCGCGCCGGGGACGCCCGCCGCCGCCGCGCCGATGAGCGCGGCAAGCATGGTCGCCGGCGGTGAAAGGTCGACGGCCCGACCGACGATCGCGGGAGCGATGACGTTGTTCTCAAGGTTGCCGTACGCGACGAACAGCGCCAGTGCAATCAGGCCGTGAACGGGGCCTCTGGTAAACGCCAGCACGACGAACACCGAGCCGCCCAAGGCGCCCCCGATCTGGGGGATGAGGTTGGTGAGCATGCACCACAGGCCCGCGATCGGCGCCAGCGGTATGCCGAGGATGAGACCGGCGGTCAGCACGACCAGACCGTTCAGCACGGCGACGACCAGCGAGCCAGCGAAGTACGAGCCAAACGTCGCGTAGACGATGCGACCGACGCGGTCGGCCTCGTCCCGACGACTGATCGGCACCAGCCTGCGGCCTCGTTGCACAAGCCGTTCACCGTCGACGAGCACGCCGAGCGCCGTGACGAGCACGACGACGCCAGACAACGCACCCCCGAGCAGGCGCTCGCCGAGCTCCGCAAGCACCCGATCGTTGAGGCGACCGGGAAGGTCGCTGAGGAGCTGCGACGCCCTGCCAGCTGCGTCTGCTGTGCGCAGACGGGCCCCGAGGATCGGCACGTCGTAGAGCTGGCGCACCGTGGTCGGCAGCTCGACCCCGAACGACCGTGCTTGGCGGACGGCGGGCGGTGCGACGAGCAGGACGACGGCTGCGAACGCGACCGTGAGGCCGCCCCCGACGAGTGCAGCTGCCGCGCCCCGGCCGATGCGCAAGCGCCGTTGGACCGCGGCGACCAGCGGCGCCAGCGCCAGCCCCAGAACGAGCCCGACCACAAGTCGGGTGAGCATCTCTGGGGCGCCACGAGCGATGGAGAAGGTGACCGCGCCCAGGCCGGCCACACCCAGCAGGACCACGA
>JAYUDU010000023.1:0-7137 GCA_043739605.1 Acidimicrobiales bacterium
ACGTTGCATCGGCCATCCAACGTCGACGACCCCGGCGTCCTCGCCGGCATCCTCCACGCCATCGGAACGATCGCGGCCCGCATGCCGGTGGTGTGGCCGGTGCACCCCAGGGTTCGGGCTCGCCTCGCCGCCAGCGCAACGCCGGCGGGCCTGCGCCTCATCGACCCCGTGGGCTACCTCGATGCCATCGCCCTCCAGGCGGGTGCGGCCCTGGTGCTGACCGATTCTGGTGGCCTTCAGGAGGAGACGACGATCCTCGGCGTCTCGTGCCTCACCCTTCGGGAGAACACCGAGCGGCCCATCACCGTCGAGCATGGCACCAACGTGGTGGCCGGCACCGACCCGGTCGACATCGTCCGGTTGGCGTTCGAGGCCCTCGACGGCGCCCCGCGGCCAATCTCCCGACCGCCCCTGTGGGACGGCCGCACGGCGGAGCGCATCGTCTCCGTGCTCTCCGCGTAGACCCAGCACGGGTCCAGCACGGGTCCAGGTTTCCCCGCCGTCACGTCGGCGTCGGCCTACCCGTTCAGGGGAAGTAGCCCTGACGCACGAGCTCGGTAGCGCCGTAGGGAAAGTCCCACTTGAGGAAGTCCCACGACACCCGGCCGGTCATCAGGAGATCGATCCGCTGCAGCCGGAAGTCGCTGCACTCGTTGAGCTTGAGCGACCGGATGGTGGCCGAGACCAGCGCCGGGCGTCGGGTCGTGCCAACCCTCACCGATCCGTCGGCGAATGACAGCGCGAACTCGCCGCTGCGCACGGTGAACGGGTCGATGACGTTGGTCTTTCTGCCCTTGTTGGTGTTCATCCGATGCGAGGACAGGCGCAGGTTCGACCACTCGAACGCCAGATCAGGCCGTTCGGTTCTCGGCAAGAAATGGTCGACCGTGAGGAGACCGGTCGCTCCATCGATGCGCATGCCAAGGTAAGCGCAGGTGTCGTCGTACGCGGCGCGCAGGTCCGGGATCGCGCGCCTCCACGCGTACGAGCTACCACCGGCTCGTTCGACGCTCAGGCCGCGCTGGCGGACATCGCGGTCGAAGGTTGACGGCTCCGGACTCCGCTCGACGCGAATCACCGGGTGACCGGGTGCTCCGCCAGCCGCTGGCGGAGGAAGCGAATGCGCGCCCAGAGAGCGTCCTCGGCTGGGATCACGTCGCGGACAGCGTCGACGAGGCCGTCGAGGTCGGTGATGGTCGTCGGGCCGCTCATCAGGCTCGCGGCCCGCTCGTACGCCGCCTGTTGCTCGGCAGACCCGGTGAACGGGAGATCGAACGCGTCGGAGCGCAGCCATGCGTCGGCGGTGACGTGCTTGTCCCATGGCACCTCGTGGAGTCGTCCCTCGCGGCCCATGGGCCCGTCATCGAGGTCGAGGGTGAACAGCTTGTCCTGCGCGGTGACGAGGTTCTCGACTGACGCGACCAGGATCGGTGAGTGGGTCGCCCCGATGAGCTGGAGGTTCGCTCCGTCGCTGAGCATCGAGATGCATCTGAGGAGGGACGGCAGGAGGGTGCGCTGCCACTTCGGGTGCAGATGCGCCTCGATCTCGTCGAACATGAGGACGATCGTGCGGACGGGTGCCTGGTCGATCAACGCGGCGGCTTGCAGGTGTTCGTGCCATGCCCACACGAGGACGTAGGCAAGCGCCAGCACGCGTCGGTGCCCGGCGGACGCGTGGATGACGGGAACATCGCCGTACGGCATCGTGATCGTCGGAAACAGGCGCGCGTCCTCAACGAAGAGCCGACGCGACGGCCCGGGCGTGAGGGGTTGGTCGGTCTCGCTGAGGGCGCCCATGACGGCTTCGAGGACTGCGAAGCGCTGATCACCCCTCGCTTGCCAGTCGACCCAGTCGCGGAGGAGCCCGTTCGAGCGTACCCGGCCCGCTTCGTCGACCTTGCCCTCCCACAGGTCGGTCGGGCTGAGGTGCGTCGATCGTTCGAAGGAGTCCCTCCGAGCCTTGACCCAGGGCGAGAGCGCGTAGTTCCGCACGGGATCCCACGCCGAGAACGAGCCGTCGACCGCCGCATAGAGAACGAGGCCAGGATTCGGAGGACGGCCACTGTTCGGCACCCATGTTTGCGACTCCGGCTGAAACCGACCCGTGGCCTCCGCCACCCGCGCCTTCCCATCGAACCGAGCAGAGATCTGGGCGAGCTCCGGAGCCGCTATCGGCAGCGCTTGCGGCCCGGCCCAGTCGCGGGTGAGCGCCCACCACAACGCCTCGAGGAGGAAGCTCTTGCCGAGCCCGTTATCGCCCGTGACGAGGTTGAGCCGTGGCGCAAAGGTTGCCGACAGGTCTGACGACGGGCCGACGTAGCGCGACCGGAACGATCGGATCACCCGGCCATCCTCGCACGGAACCCAGTGCGCAAACGGTCTGCGCCTCCGGACATCTGTCCCGCGCTGGTGGTGCGCCGTCGCTCTCGTCGAGGCGAGCCGGGCCAGGACATCACGGTAGGCGAGGATGTGGGCGTTGGGCGTTGGCGCCGACGTGCCCGGAGGCCGGTAGGCTCGGGTGGGTCACCGGCCAATGGTCGCTCTACCCCTGACTCCGCCGCCGCTTCAGTCCTTCTTGGCCTTGACCACCAGTGTGCGCGGCACGTACTGGAAGGTGTCCCGCCAGAACGCAGAGCGGGGACCGGTGCGGGTCGGCTCTGGTTCGAGGACGGTATCGATGCGGTAGCCGGACCGCACCAGTGCGGTGATGACATCGCCAAGCAGATGGCGATGTTCCGTGAACGGGATGCCGTCCCAGGTGACGTCGATCGGCGACCGATCAAAATAGCTGCGGCGAATGCGCAACGGTTCGAGGGGGTGGTCGTCGTCGATCATCTCGTACGCGGGGTGGGTGATGGAGAACACCAGCACGCCCTTGGGGACGAGCACGCGATGGGCTTGACGGAACACCCGCTGCAGGTCTTCGACGTAGCCGAACGCGTTGGCGGAGAAGACGATGTCGACGGAGTCGCCCCTCAAGAAGCTGAGGTCGGCGAGGTCGCCCTGACGCAGCTCAACCTTGACCTGCTCCTTGTCGGCAAGCGTGCGGGCGTGGTCGAGCATGGCCTTGGACGCGTCGACCCCAATGGCGGTGGCACCCTGCTTGGCAAAGGCGATGGCGTTCTGGGCGCCTCCGCAGCCGAGCTCGAGCACTCGCTTGCCCTTGACGTTGCCGAGCAGCGCCAGCTCTGACTCGTCGGCAATGTCCGGCCCGTAGTGCGCGGCCTCGACGCCGAGTCGCGCTCCAGCCTGGTAGGCGGCCGCGTGACGATCCCACGCGGCGACGTTGTCTGCGGCCATGGCCCCGAGTCTGCCCGACGGCGGCGCCCCTGCCCCGCATCCCGAGATCACGGCCCGGCGGCGAACCGCGGGTTTCGTCTCGGGGTGCGTTCCTTACGGGGTTGAGAACGGGTCGGACGACCCCTATCGCATCCGTGATCTCGGCTCTACGGTGGGGGTGGGCTTGTAGATCAAGCGCAAGTTGCACCGAAAGAAGTTGAGCGAACGACATGTCGATGGCCAACGAGGCACTCGCCCTTGAAGAAGCCGCTGCCGCTGCCGCTCGCGTCCGGCCGCGCCGACGCGGCCTCATTTCACTGGCGCGGAGTCCGATCAGCGGCAAGGCCGTCCAGGTGTTGGCTGACGTCGCCGCGTTCGCGCTGGCGGGGGCCGCATCGCTCCTCGCGGCCCCCTCGGGGTCTGGC
Organism: Acidimicrobiales bacterium; assembly: GCA_043739605.1. Lineage (GTDB taxonomy): Bacteria > Actinomycetota > Acidimicrobiia > Acidimicrobiales > JAUJNH01 > JAYUDU01. The sequence goes on from JAYUDU010000023.1 coordinate 3,705, forward strand.
CTCGCCGGCACCGCGGCCAACCCGACGATGCTGGCCCTTGGCATCGCGCTTGGGCTCGCCCTCCTCGTCCATCGCCGCACCTACACGGCTCGGATCATCGCGCAACGGCTCGACGAATGGACAGGCATCGCCGGCGCAATGTTCTTGCTGGGGCTGCTGCTCATCTCCATCGGCCACGTCTTTGACATGGCGTTCTCCCAGCGGTGGCTCTTCGCGTTCGTTGCCAGCGCGTTCGTGCTGACGCTGTCGGAGCGCGAGCTGACCCGGGCCTGGTTCCGCCGCCAGCGCGCCCTTGGCTTGCGGCTGCGGCCAACGATGATCATCGGCAGCCCGGCCCATGCCGTCGACCTGACCGACACCCTCGGTTCGGCTGTCGGTCTTGGCTATTCGGTGCTTGGTACCTGCACCCTGGATGAGGCGCTCGGGGCCGGTTCTGCAACCAGCGCCGCCGACGCGGTGTCGACACTCGTTCGCACATGCGTTGGTGCTGGGGCCACGACGGCCATACTCGTCGGTGCGGCGGTCGAGGGAGCGATGACGAGCCAGCTGGTGCGAGAGCTGCATGACGCGGGGATGCACGTCGAGGTGGCGTCGGGCCTCGTTGGCATCGCACCAGAGCGCCTCACCATCCGATCCCTCGGCGCTCAGCCGGTGCTCTACCTCGAGCCCGCCGTCCACAACGGCTGGCGGGCGGTGGCCAAGCGAACCTTCGACATCGTCGGCGCTGTTGGCCTGCTGGCGGCGGCCTCGCCCGTCGTCATCGCATCCGCCATTGCTGTGAAGCTCGGCTCGCCCGGCTCGATCCTGTTCCGTCAGGTGCGCGTGGGCCGCAACGGCGCGCACTTCAACGTCTTGAAGCTGCGCACGATGGTGAGCGGCGCGGAGGCGATGCTCGTCGAGCTGCGTGACCAGAACGAGGCAGACGGTCCGCTGTTCAAGATGAAGGACGACCCGCGGGTCACCAAGGTGGGCAGGGTGCTCCGAAAGCTGTCGGCCGACGAGCTGCCCCAGTTGTGGAACGTGCTGCGGGGCGACATGAGCCTCGTTGGGCCGCGGCCCGCGCTTGTCACCGAGGTCGAGCAGTGGGACGACCTCGTTCGTAATCGCCTCCGGGTCAAGCCAGGCATCACCGGCATGTGGCAGGTGAGCGGCCGCAGCGACGCCTCGTTCGAGAGCTATGTCCGCCTCGACCTGTTCTACGTCGACAACTGGACCTTCTGGAGTGACATCTCCATCCTCGCCAAGACCGTTCCCATCGTCCTGGCCCGCCGCGGCGCCTATTGAGATCGGTCGTCGTAGGGTCCGGCATGTGAAGAGCTGGCCCCTGAGCGTCGTCGCGGTGGGCGCCGCGGCGGGAGCGGTCGGGCTTGGGCTGTGGAGCCGGGCCGACAGCCACGCATCCAACGACCACCGCGCTGCGTTGGCTCGCCTGACACCGGGTGACGTCGCCGCGAAGACTGCCGGCGCGTGGACCGCTTCGGGCGCGGACCCCACAGCAGCCACCCGACGACTCGGCGACGGTTGGTTGGTCCGCTACCCCGTCGACGCCCATCGGTTCGCGGGGGACGGCCAGCTCGACGTCGCGGTGTTCGCCGGATCCGGCGAGGCGCGACCGCTGTGCGTCACGGTAGGGGCGGCACGACCTGCGGCGGTGGAGGGGTTCTGCCCTGGCTCACGCGGCGATCTTCGCACCGCCTACCTGCGGGCATTGACGACGACGACCTCCACGCGCTGACACCTGTTCCGCCGGGCTGAGACTGCCTCAGACCTGCTCAGCGCGAGGATGGCGCGATGAGCGATGTGATCGAGGAGTCGACCCAGCCGGGAGCGCATGCGGGGCCGTTCGCGCCGCTCATCGACACGACCGTCCGCATCGTCACGTGGAACCTGTGGTGGCGGTGGGGCCCGTGGCGGGAACGAGCCGCTGCCATCACCGCCACCCTGGCGGGCGTCAACGCCGACGTCCTCTGCTTGCAAGAGGTGTGGATCGACGGCGACACCTCGAGCGCCCACCAGATCACCGCGATGCTGGGGTACGAGCACGTCGTCACTGGGCATCGGCTGGTGTTGGCCGACGACGACGGGGTGGAGGTCGGGTTCGGCAACGCCATCGTCTCCCGATGGCCGATCACCAGTCATCGCGTGCGGGAGCTTCCCGGCGTCGAGGGCGCCGATGAGTTGCGCGTCGGTCTGCTCGCAGACATCGCGGGTCCCCGCGGTGTGCTCCAGGTGACGACGACGCACCTCAACTGGCGCTACGACCACAGTGCCGTTCGCCAAGCGCAAGTGCGAGCGATGTGCCGCCTCATCGACGAGGCGAAACCGGCAATCGGTCGAAGCTTTCCGCCTGTGCTGTGCGGCGACTTCAACGCCGAGGTCGGTAGCGAAGAGATGCGCATGCTGCTTGGCCTTGCCGCGGTGCCGGTCCCAAAGCTGGTCTTCCACGACGCGTGGGCCCTGGCCGGCAACGACACCGCCGGGCTGACGTGGACGCGGGAGAACCGCTACGCCGCCGCGGAGCTCGAGCCGGATCGGCGCATCGACTACGTGCTGGTGGGGTGGCCGAAGGCTGGCGGCGCCGGCAACCCCGTGCGTTGCACGGTGCACGGCATGGCGGAGGTTGGCGGGGTTCTGCCTTCAGACCACCTCGCGGTGGTCGCCGACCTTCGCTATTGAAGACGCGCGGGGTTCGTCAGAGGGTATGGGATCGATGCCGAGCTCTCGCAGCCTTGCGACCGTGGCCGACGCCGTCCCGGCAGCCCACAGGACCCGGACGAGATCTGACTCGGTCTCGGGTATCGGTCCCGCTCAGGTCGGGTCGATGTCGGCGTCGTGCAGCAAGGCGAGGAGACGAGCGTTGTCCGACGCCAACGCCGCGTTGTCTGACGCCAACGCCGCGTTGTCTGACGCCAATGCCGCGTTGTCCGCGCTGAGCTCGTCGGGCGTCCGGAAGCGGACGCCGTCGGGGGCGGTCACGACGAGGTCGAACGCTGCGAAATCGGTCGGCTCGGCGCGAGGGACCACCTCGAAGATCGCGCCGGTGCGCTGGCTGATCCACGAGGCGTGGGCGATGACGTGCGTGAGGCGATCGCCGCGGCGCTCTGCCACCACCAGCGAGCCGTCGACCGGCTCAAAGGCGAGGTACTCGCCAGCACCGTGGCGGTCGTACCACTCGAACTTCTCGACGTAATCGCGAAGCTGTGACCGGGCGGTGACGATCTCGATGACCAGATCCGGAGGATGGTCGCCCTCCAGCCATTGCCGATACGACGGACGCTCACCACCGGGTCGGCCAAGTGCGACGTATGTGTCGGGTGCCCGTCGCGTTCGGTTGTCGCCCTCGATCGGATACCAGAAGGAGTTGGCCGACACGTACGCCTCGACGCCCAGGCGCTCGAACATCGCCGAGAACCCCACCCGCAGTGTCATCATC
>JAYUDU010000024.1:0-2737 GCA_043739605.1 Acidimicrobiales bacterium
GCCGCAAGCACAGCAGCGCTGACCGGCATCGGAGCGCGGTCGTCGAACGCATCGAGCACGACCTCGACGTGGGGGGTGTCGCGGGCTCGAAGGATGCCGAAGCTGCGCATGGTGAGGTCATGCACGCCACCCGCCTCGTCGACCGTGATCGCCTCGGATCGCACCCAGCCAAGCGCCTGGTGCGCCGCCCCGATGACGTACGAGCGCAGGACGGCCCGACCGACCGCGCCGGCAGGCAACCGACCAGCGCTGACCCGGATCGTGAGCACGACACCAGCGAGCGACGCCTCCGCCCGGCCACCGTTCGGATGCTCGATCTCGTCGACAGCGGTCGCCACTGCGATGGCCGCCGCGACCTCGGCCCACACCGCGCCGCGCAGCGCCAGCGACGTCGGCGGCCCGCTGACCGTGACCTCTTCGACGGCCACTGAGGGGAACCACGCAGCCACTGCCTCGGCGAGGCCAGGGGTCGCGGCGGCCCGGACGATGCCGGAGCCGTCGGCTCGCAACCCCAGCGCGAGCGGCGGCCGCTTGGCGGTGAGGGTGACGACGTCCTCGCGGTCGAGGAGCACCCGCACGGCTCGGCCGTGACGCTCGGCGAGCACCTGCGCCGCGGCGGTAACGGGTGAGCTGGCCTTCGCTCCGAACGCTCCGCCGTTGCCGCTCGGGCCGACGGGATCGGCTCCGGGAGCGCACCAGGCGGCGTCGGGCTCTAGCGCTGCGGGTTCGGTCCACGTCGTGTGGAGGACGAGGTCCCACGCGCCGGGCGCCACATCGATGGGCCACCGCAGCGGCGCGGTTGTGCGTCGGCCCTGCACCTTGCCGCGCAGCGCTCTCGCCTCGGAGATCCCTTCCCCCACGACCCACCCGCCGGCGCCGTCGGGCAGCGCGACCAGCGCGTCGAGCGGCGCCAGATCGTCAGCGAACCCACCCTGACCGAGCGCCACTCCGCTCCCAACCACCTGCGCCGCGCCGCCTTCGCGCGTGGCGACGCCAGCAGCCTCGTCGAGCTCCGCGGCACTTGGCTCTGCGACACGTGCGCCGCTGGCAACCAGCGCCGCCGCCTCGGTGATCGTCTGCCAGCCAGTGCAGCGACACAGGTGCGCGAGGAGCGCTTCGGTGACCGCAGCCGAGTCGGCGAGTCGGGCGGGCGTCTTTGCCTCGAGCGCAGCGAGCCGCACGACGATGCCAGGCGTGCAGAACCCGCACTGGGTGCCGCCCGTTGCGCACAACGCTCCCGCGAATCGCCGCGCAGCGTCATCGTCGAGACCGGCCACAGTGCGGATGTCGGCGCCCAGCACCCGGCGAACTGGCGTCACGCACGCGACCCGCGCCGCTCCGTCGATGAGCACCGTGCAGCACCCGCACTGACCCTGGGGCGAGCAGCCGTCCTTCACCGTCGTCACGCCGTTGCGGCGCAGAACCTCGAGCAGCGTCCGCTGGCGATCCCCCTCCGACACCTCGATCACGGTGCCGTCGACGCGCAGGCCAGTGGGGTGAGCGGCTGCTTCCATTGGGGCGACACGGTAGGCCGTGCATCCGCTGCTGCGACGCTCGCCAGTAGGTTCGACGCGCGTGACGGCCCCCATGTCGAGACGATCGCTCCTGCATGGCGGCCTCGGCGTCGCCGCCATCGGACTGGGCGGTCGTGCGCTCGCCGGGTGCGGTGATCCCGGCACCGTGCGCGCCGGCGGCGGGCCCAAGCTGGACATGGGCATCGTCAGTCCGAACCTCGCGGCGAACGTCCCCCAGCGGCTCGTGTTCGTGCTGCGCAACAAGGACAACGACCTCATCGCACCGACCGGCCTCGAGGTGCGGGTCTCGCGATCCGACACGAAGCTGGGCGTGCTGGCGCCGGCAGAGGTGCACACCGACGCCGCACCCGCACCCGCCTACGTCAGCGCGACGGTGACGATCCCCGACACCGGCGTGTCGTACATCCAGGTGCGTGCCAAGGAGGGCACCGCGGTGGGAGCGATCCAGGCGGTCGTGGCGCCGCGGGGAGTGCAGACGGGGCAGGCGATGCCGGCGGTGCCGACGCCGACCGTCACCGACGCGCTCGGCATCGAGGCCCTGTGCACGCACATCCCGCCGTGCGATCTCCACACGATGACCCTCGGCGACGCGCTGAAGACCAACCGCCCGCTCGCCGTGCTCGTCGCCACGCCCGCGTTCTGCCAGACCGCAGTGTGCGGGCCGGTTCTCGACATCTTGTTGAGCAACCTGCCCAAGCTGCGGCCAGATCTCCTTGCGATGCACCTAGAGGTCTACGCGAAGCGGCCGTCCGGCCCCGAGATCTCGGCCACCCCCCTGAGCCCCGCGGTCCGGGCGCTCGGCCTCGAGAGCGAGCCCGTGCTGTTCCTCGTCGGCGCCAACGGCATCGTCGCCGCCAAGCTCGACGGCATCGTCGGCACCGCAGAGCTGACCCGCGCGGTCGGGGCGCTCCCGTAGGTACACGGAGAAATCCGTGTACCTGGTGCACACGAACGTCCAACCACCGGCGGCGTGTGTGCCAGACGGCCGTCTTGGACGTTCGTGAGGTGTGGACGGCCGACTGGCGCACGCAGGTTGCGATGGGCGTCCTCTTCTTCAGCCGAGCCCCGGGAGCAGCTGCGTGCCGTGCTTCGCGGCCGCGCCACAGCACTGCCGGAGAAGACGAGGACGCGCCGAGCGGCAAGGTTCGCCGCCACCAGTGGTTCTCCCTGGTGCCGTCGGCGGCGTGCAGAGCCTGGCCGTG
>JAYUDU010000025.1:0-2736 GCA_043739605.1 Acidimicrobiales bacterium
GTGCGGGCGTACTCCCTGGGGTGGGCGCCCGAGGGCTGGGACGAGCTTGTCCGCGCGCTGCGTCTTCCCGACGATGTCATGCGGGACACCGGGTTGGGCTTCTTGAACGATCGCAAGCGCCAGACCGACAGCTTTCGAGGGCGGGTGCTGTTCCCGATCTTCGATCACACCGGCGACCCGGTCGCCATCGGCGGGCGTCAGCTGCCCGAGGGCCGGCCGCCCAAGTACAAGAACTCTGCGGAGACCCCCCTGTACCGAAAGAGTGAGACGCTGTATGGCCTCAATTGGGCGAAGAACGACGTGGTCAAGAGCCAAACCGCAGTGCTGTGCGAGGGCTACACCGATGTCATCGCCTTCCACCGCGCAGGAGTGCCGACTGCGGTCGCCACGTGCGGAACTGCGGTGACGGAGGACCACGTCAAGAAGCTGGCGCGGTTCGGCGCCACCCGCATCGTCCTCGGCTACGACGCCGACGGCGCGGGGCAGGGGGCCGCGGCGAAGTTCCACACATGGGAGGCCAAGCTTGGCCTCGATGTGCGGGTCGTCGATCTGCCCCAAGGAAGTGACCCTGCCGATCTTGGGCGGCGAGACCCCGACGCCCTGCGTCGCGCCGTCGACGATGCCCGGCCGATGCTCGAGTTCCGGGTCAGGAGGTTCTTCGCGGGAGCGGACCTCACGTCGGCGGAGGGGCGGGCGCGCGCCGCGCAGGGGGCGCTGGCCCTGGTCGTAGAGCACCCCGATGCGCTGGTGCGCGATCAGTACGTGCTGCAGGTCGCAGACGAGACCAGGCTGGATGCCGACGTGTTGCGGGGTCGGGCGCGCGACCTCGAGCGGGCGGGCGGCCGGACCAAACCAGTGCACCAACCCGGCCGTTCGCAGCCGACGCGGCGCGGCCCCGACCAATCCGGCGGCGACGCCTCGGCAGGCGAAGAACCGCCGCCGCGCGATCCTGACGATGGCGGTGCGGGCGCCGAGGTGTCGTCGTATGGAACTGGAGGCAACGATTGGGTCGCGTCGCCTGGTGTGGCCCGACGCCCTCGGCGCCGCGCCGCGATCGCGCCGGCGGAGTGGGCCGCGTTGTGGTGGATCGTCAACGAGCCGGCTCGTTGGGTCGATGCGGCGCGCATGGTTGCCGTCGCTCCCGCGGCCATCGAGGGGCTGGCGGTGTTGTTCGGCGACGAGCTGGCGGCCGACGTGTACCGGATGCTGTGCCACGCAGAGGATCTCACCCAGGTGGCGGCCGGCGCAGATGATCAGGTCGGCGAGCTCATTGCCGATCTCGCCACGCGGGAAGCGCCGCCGGAGGATCCGCAGCTGCTTCTGCCCCAGCTGGCGCATGCCCGCGGCGCTGAGCGCAAGCACGCGATCCTCCGGGTTCAGGCCAGGACCGACGTCGACCTCGAACGCTTGCGAACGCTGATGACGGAGACGGCGTTCTTGCACGATGTGCTCGGCGCGTTCGATGACCAGCATCGTCGGAACGAGGCCGCCGTTGCCTTGGTAGCCTTCCTGATGGGAGCTGACGCAGATCGGTCCGATGCCACCGCCGCGGGAGCGGACGAGGACACCTCGATCGCCACACCCCCGGAACGAGCAGAGGAGCCGCCAAGCACGTGAGCATGGGAGCCGAGACCATCGAACCGCCAGGTCCGCTCAACCCCGTCGATGCGGTGCTGGCGCACGGCCGCACCCGCGGCATGCTGTCCGTCGCTGACCTCGATCTGTTGCTGGGTGGGACGGCGCTGACGACGGAGCAGGTCGAGCTCATCCTTGAGACGTGTCGCGCCGAGGGCATCAACCTCCTCGACGACGTCGATGTGCTGGCCGACGCGGTCACCATCGGCCACGAGGAGCTGGCGAGTGACGATGACGAGGACACAAAGGGGGGCCGTCGCGACCGCGACGCAGACATCGTTCCGCTGCGACCTCCGCCCCGGCGTCGTGCCCACTTCGACGAGGCCCACGATGACAGCTTTTCGGGCTCCGATCCGGTGCGGCAGTACCTGTCAGAGATCGGTCGCGTTCGCCTGCTGTCCGGTGAGGAGGAGGTCTCGCTGGCGCGACGCATCGAGTCGGGGGCGGAGGCGGCCCGCAAGCTCGCAAACTACGAGACGCTCGGACCGTTCGCGCCGGCGCTGCCCACTCGGCGCGAGCTCATCGGCCTTCGACGCGTCGTCACCGACGGCAACGCCGCCAAGGACCACCTCATCCAGGCCAACCTGCGGCTGGTGGTGTCGATTGCTAAGCGCTATCGCCACCGCAACCTGCTGTTCCTCGACCTCATCCAGGAAGGCAACCTCGGTCTGATGCGGGCGGTCGACAAGTTCGACCACACTCGGGGCTTCAAGTTCTCGACCTACGCCACGTGGTGGATCCGCCAGGCCATCACCCGGGCCATCGCCGATCAGTCCCGCACCATTCGCATCCCGGTGCACATGGTGGAGACCATCAACAAGGTGGTGCGGACGCAACGCCAACTGCACCAGGAGTGGGGGCGGGAGCCGACGATCGAGGAGGTTGGCGTCACCGTCGACATGTCGCCTGAGCGTGTGCGAGAGATCCTCAAGCTCAACCAGGACACCGTCTCGCTTGAGGCGCCCGTCGGCGACGAAGACGACTTCTCCCTCGGTGACACCATCCCCGACAACGACACGCTCATGCCCGCAGATGCGGCGACACGGACGATGCTGGTCAAGGCCGTCAGCGACGCGCTCGACGAGCTCAACGAGCGCGAAC
>JAYUDU010000026.1:0-7103 GCA_043739605.1 Acidimicrobiales bacterium
GCGCTACTGGTTCGACAGCGTCTTCAGTGGCGGGCCAGATGTCTCCGCGGACCCAGCCTGGCCCGGATTCGTTGCTGCGGCCACGAGTCCGCTGAGCGATCTGATCGCCTCCTACGTGTCGGCGTGCGCACGCTCGAACGAGGTGTGGGACGGTGCGAGCCTCGAAGATGTCGTCCCAACCGACAACGGCCCGATGTCGCTGCGCTACATCATCAACCACATGATCGAGGAGACGGCCCGACACGCCGGGCACGCCGACATCACCAGACAGATGATCGACGGGTTCCGCGCGAGCTGAGCATCACCCTGCGGGTTGCGCACCGACATCGGCGACAACATCTCCGGGATCGCCAGCACGCAGTTCCGCAGCGTCAGCGAGGCAGCGGGCCATCGGCTTCGTGGTCGGATCCATCACCGCCGTCCCTGCGCCCCTAAACGCCGGATGCGTGCGACACGAGCGGAGCCTCCGCGGCGAGCGCATCGGACGCTTGCTGCAATGCTGGGTCGCATGTCTTTGACGATCGGGTGGGTGCTGATCGACTGCGTCGACCTCGAGGCGATGACCGAGTTCTGGTGCCAAGCCCTGAATCTCGAACACGTCCGGACTGGACCCTCGGGCGGACACATCTTGGAGGCCGCCGACGGAACAGGTCGCCGACTCGGGCTACTGCCTGCCGCCAGCCCCAAGAACGGGAGGAACCGAGTCCACTTCGATCTCCGACCCGACGATCAGGAAGGTGAGGTGAGCAGGCTGGAGCGGCTCGGCGCCCGACGCGTTGACATCGGCCAGACGGCGGCCTCATGGGTAGTCATGGCCGACCCCGAGGGCAACGAGTTCTGCGTTCTCCGTTCCATCGCCCAGAAGGCTGGCCAAGAGCCATAACAGCGGCCCAGGAGGTTGCGAGACTCAGCACGCTGCCTCCTAACGCCGGGTCGATGTCACGGCGTCGACCTTCGCAAAGCAGTGTGTCAACCGTGGATGAGTTGACCGCCATCGTGTCGCTTGCTCTTCGCGAACACGATCCACTTGATCCCTGGCTCACTGAGAGCGGATGGGACGAGAGCTACTGGGATGAGAGGTGGCGGCGATCGCGCTGCGCCTCACCGACGCCAAAGACATCGTGACGATTCGGGCGGTCGTAGTGGAAGTCCTGGGCCATCTCCTCGGATCGTCGGCCGATGGGGAGGCCGGCCTCCAAGAGCAGTCGAGGCGGCTTGACCTGATCGCGAGCGCGATCTTCGACGCCATCTCCCAACGCTGGGCTGGTGACCAGTGCCGAACGCCAGGACGAGCGGGACGACTCGCCCTACCGTTGATGTGATGCGGTTGGGTCGAATGGTTGAAAGGTTTCGGCGCAAGGGTCGTCGGACGAAGGTGGAAGGCCCAGACGCGGTCGGCCATTGGCACGCACCTGACGACGATGCAGATGAGGACGACGGCCCGCTTCGACCGCCGGGCCCTCGGCGTCGGGGCGGTGGTCCCGCTCCTGTGCGCGAACCGAGGACACCAGCACCGAGTGCTCCATCGTCGGGCGCTCACGCGCAGGAGAGCTGGCGCTCAGCTAGGCGGTGCTAGCTGGCGCCTGCGCGTGGGGGCCGCCTCTGCGTCCGTCATACGACGCAGCAGGACCGAGGCGCGGGTACCCAGGATCGACCACAGGATGAGCTGTCCGCCGAAGAACAGGATCTGAACTGCGACAATGCGGCCGGTGTCGTCGGGGGCGATCGCAATCGCGGCGATGAACATCAGGAGGCTGAACGCGAACACGGGTACCGCGAGCCTCGCGCCGCGACGGCGTCTGTCGGCGGCATGGCGGACGTAACCGAACTGCGCAGCGTCCTCCGGCCACGCACCACCGGCCGCCGCCTGCTTGTAGGCACGGTTGGCGTCCTTGGCGGACCACCCGTGCCCTGTCTCGCCGTTGGTGAGTGGTGGGATGCAATCGATGAGCGTGCGGACGACCCGCGCTGCGGTCGCGCTCGACAGCCGCAGCGCAGAGTCAGATCGCGCCGCACGGGCCGCTGTTGCCTTCGGCGCCGCAACCTGCACGAAGAGGCCGGAGACTCGATGTTCAAGAAGACGTTGCCGGTCTGGTCGAGGTAGTTCCAGCCGTTCGCTCGCAAGCGGTCCTGAGTCCTGGGGGAGAGGCTCGGGGCGACGATCAGGCTGGCGTAGCTGTCCTGGGTCCGCAGCGAGAGGACGGCTCGGCGTTGACGTGAGACGCACCCAGCCGAGTGAGCAAGTACCACTTCTCGCTGATAACAGCGAGAAGTGGTACGGCATGGCCGCATGGAGGTGGATCTCGGAGCGGTCGCGAGCGAGATCGGCATCTCCAGACGCGCCGCTCTCGACCGGATCTCCACCGGTGCGTTGCCAGCGCGGCGTGTTGGTGGGATCTGGCTTGTCGACCGAAGCCACCTCGACCTCGCTGTGCCGACCGCTGGTGGCCGGCGGTTGTCGCCTCGGTCGGCGTGGGCGGTGCTCGCCGTCCTCGACCGCGTGGGCGAAGGTGACTGGAGCGGCCTGCGCCTCAGCCGGACCGAGCGCGCCCGAGCCGAGGAGCGCGCTGCAGCGCAGCCGTGCGCTATGCCCGGGGCGCTTGCCTCGAGGGCGCAGGTGTCGCACTGGCGCGTCCATCCCTCTGTGCTCGGCGAGGTCATCAACGACAATGCAGTCGTTCCGCTGCCACTCGAGGTCGGCGGGGTGCTGCGCACGGCCCACTGGGTCTATGCCCGCTCGGTTGACCTCCGTGCGCTTGAGCACCGTTGGCCCCTGGCGTCGGTCTCCCCGATCGAAGCCAACCTTGTGGTGCGCAGCGCTCAGGCCGTGTGGCCATTCCGAGGGCGCCAAGTGCCTGCGGTGATCGCAGCGGTTGATCTCCTCGACAGCGGTGATGCTCGCAGCGTGCTCGAGGCATCGCGGATGCTCAGCAAGATCGCGCTGGGTCGGTGACAGTCCAACTCGATCCGGCGGCGCCTGAAAGCACCCCGTTGGGGTGCCGTGCACGACGTGGACGTGGACCTGCTCGCAGCGCGGCTCGGAGCGGCGTCGGAGATCGGTACTTCACCGTCAGCGTGCCGGTCATACCGGGGGCGCCGCCGAGGCTCTGGGCCATGCCGAGGGCCGAACTCGTCCGTCCCCTCGGCGGCGACGCCGCTGAGCGTTCGCCGAGCCCGGCGACGCGGATCAAGCAGGGACGAGGAGTCCGGCACCGCCTGTGTGGGCAGATTTGCCCGCCCAGCTCTGGTTCGCTGCGAAGAACCGGACCGACGCTGCATCGGCTTCGTCGAGAGTGAGGGCTGCGAGCACCGGTTCGGGGTCCCAACGCAGGGTGCGAGGCGAGAGGACTTCGATGCCGAGTGGGCGGCCATCGGAGTCGAAATCCACAAGGACATCACCGATCTCCTCCTGCCGCACCACTCGGACGTCGGGCGCTAGGTAGAGGTAGAGGGCGTCGGCCTCGGCGTCGTAGGTGTACCGCATCGGCCTAGAACTCCACAGTGATCACAAGGTCGCGCTCGACGTCCATCACGATGCGCAGCGTACGCCTGCCCGCACGCCCGCGTACCGTCGCGAGCCCTCGGCGGTACTCGCGTTGGCCGATCGGGTGGCTCAAGGCCTGCTCGACCTCGAGTTCACTGATTCCGCGCTCGACCATTCGCTCGGCCGCGTGCCGGGTGAACCTCACCCGAGCTTGCGCATCGCCTCAAGTGGGAGGCGGACGTGCTCGTCGCCATCGACGCGGAACGTCACCTTGTAGTGGCCCTCGCGGCGAAGGCTGACGAGAAACGGCAGGGTAAGGACCGTGGCGCTTGTGCGGTCGATGCGCAGGGTGCCCTCGATACGGGCGATCGTCTCGCCGTCCAGGTGGAGAACCTCAAGCACCCATCCGTGTTCTGGATGGTCCTCACCGTCCTCGATCAGCTCGACGATCAGTGTGAGCGCGCGGTTGAGCGGCCATTCCGGCGTCCAGACGCTGTTGGTGAAGGCGCCGTCGATGACCATCAGCCCGTCGTCGAGCGCTCGGGCGTACATCGCCAGGAGCCGGCTCTGAACCCGGATCGTCACGGCCGAGCGCCTTCGATCGTCTGCGTCGATTCGCGGGTTGCCTTCGTAGTCGGTGGTCGGGTTTGCGCGGTGGTGGGCCGGCAGTTCTCGACGCAGGCGTGGATACCGACGACGAGGTCCTGGATCGCGGTACGAGTCGCTGCGGCGTCGGTCAGTGACATGGCTGTGGGCCGGGTAGTGAGGATCTCGGCGGCGGCGGCGCTCATGGGTTTCAGGGTAGCGACCTGGTCGGCGTGCCTGTTCAGCGCAGCGCGTCGGCGATTGCCCGCGCGACCGGCGCGGAGTCCGAGCCGTCGAGGGTGAAGCCCTCTTCAGCGACGCAGGCGACGGCTCCGAGCCGTGGAGGCTTGGCACGATCACCCAGTTCTTCGGACGGCTGCGGGCCCGCATCGGGCTTGAACACCTCGACTTCGACTACCTCCGCACGTTCATGAAGACCTACGGCCAGGACGCCGGATTCTCCCCCCCGGCGGTCGCCATTGCGTGCCGGTCACGATCCGTCAGTGGCAGCGAACCACTACACCGGCCGCATCGCAGCCGCTGATCGCGAACTGGCCGAGGCGGTGGCGGCGCTGATCGTCGTTTCGCCGACCTCGGATCCGTAGATCAGCCGAGGCGAATTCCCGCTCTGGCCCCACTGCCGTCGGAGCCCGATAGCTGGGGGACGATCTCGTGAGGCGGGTGTTCCGCCGCTCGCCCTCAGCCGATGAGGGCGTCGAAGGCGAGGAGGCTGAAGTCCGAGGCGGTGTCCGGGCCGTAGGAGCGATCGTCGAGCGCGCGCAGCCGGACGGCGACCGCGTTCGCCTCGGGCACGACCCACAGCTGCTGGCCGCCGTCGCCGGTGTGGCCGTAGCTCTGGAGCGTCGGCAACGCGAACGAGGGCGCCGGCGTCGCTTGCCGCAGCGCTGCGAACGCCGCATGGGCGGGGACACCGGCCTCGGCGAGCCGTAGGAAGAGTGAGCCCGCACCGTCGAGTGGGACGGTTCGGCCGCCGAGCCTGCGGACGAGGCCGTCGAGCGGCGGCTCGAGGCCCATTGCCGCGTCGATCGGGATCGTGACGTCGCACTCCGGCACCAGCTGCGACAGCGGCCCGAACCCGTTCCCGGGCTGCACGTACTTCTGTCCCCAGTCGGAGTCAAAGAGTCGGACGCCGTCCCATTCGCCGCCGGCGAGCGCGAGCTCGCCGACTCGTGCGAGGTCGCGGGGGAGCATCTGGAGGGCCGACATCCCGAACGGCACGCCGTCGCGCCCACGGTTCCAACGCCACTCTGTGATGGCGAGCGGAGCGAACAGGTCGGCGCCGACGTAGTCGTCGACCAGGTGACCCGTGGCGCGCCGAAGGATCTCCACAACGAGCTGGACCCCGAGGTTGTTGTAGGCCATCGTGGAGCCGGGATCGCAGACGATCGGCAGCGACAGTGCGATGGGCGTCAGCGGCTCGGGGTCGTCGCCCATCGCGCCGAGGACCTGGAGTCCCGATGCGTGCAGGAGGAGGTAGGCGAGCGGGATCCGCTCCTTTGTCGGATCGCCGCGCCACTCGTCGAGCCAGGTCGAGGCGGGGTCGGCGAGGGACGAGAGCGCTCCCGTGTGCAGGGCACGGGCGACAGCGAGGCCGACGATGAACTTCGTCACCGACGCCAGGTGCAGCGGCGCCGGGTCATCGCCCCGGTCGTAGGACCAGACGACCTCGCCGTCTTGGACGATGAGCGCAGTCGACGCGTCGGACCGTTGGCAATCGGCGTCGAGCCGTGCGATGTGGGTCGAGGTGAGGGTCATTCGTCGACTGCCCCGTACTTGCGCCAGGCGGACTGGCGGGTGACGCCGAGCGCGCCGCCGACGTCCTCCCACGAAAGGCCCTGGCGTCGGCAGTCCTGGACCGCATCGTCCAACTTCTGGTCGAGCCGGCGTGCTGCGTTGGCGAGCCCCCAGACGACCCAGAAGGGGTGGGTGTCGTCCTCGACGTCGGCGAGGTCGTTCGGCAGGGTGAGGTGCAGCGCCCACGTGCCGGAGGGAAAGCCGGCGTCGATGGCGCGCTCGGGTCGGTGCTTGCCGCCGTAGTGGCTGTCGATCCAGTAGGCCGCCGGGTCGCCGGCGCCGTTGAGCAGCCAGCGCCACTCGGGGAGGTCTTCCGGCCGCTGGCCCGCTGCGTCCTTGCGGCTGCGGAAGCGTCGCATGGGGTGCTCCTCGGGCCACGGTTCGAGGAGGGCTTCATCAGCCGAGTCGGACGGCTCTTTCGGGTTCATGTCAGCAGATACTGACAGGCCCTACTCCTGTCAGCAAGTGCTGACTGTCGGCCAGCCCGGCGTGATTGTGTCGGCGCAGCCACCCACCCCAGTTCAGGCCGTCGCAGCGTGACCAATCCAGCCCAATGTCGCCGACGGCTCCGGCGACCAGGACACCGTGCCGTGGCACGGAGCGATGCCACGCGCCCCAACCCGAAAGAATCTGGAAGAGGTCCTTGCATGAACCACTAACCCAGAGGCATACTTACCCTGCAACCAGCACACGCCTACCAACTAGGCGCAAAGGCTGACCGGTGACAGTCGCAAACCCGACCCGCTATACCACCTAATTGCACTCAACCCTGCCGACGGCCCTCGGTCCCGAGGCGGGTGCAGTCTTGCCCTTCTTCCACGAGATGGCGGTGGCGCTCGTCCCTCGTCCCTACGGTCCTCGTCGTGGGTGGGTGGGACTTGGTGCTGTCGTGCGTGCAGACTGATCAGATGACCACGGTTGGTGCCCGCACTTGGCCGGACGACTGGGACGAGCGCTCGCGTGGTCTCGGCTGCGCGATGTGCGCCAACGCTGCCGAGGTCGACAACGGCTACGGCGTTCGCATTCTTTCCACACCGACTGCCGACGCCTATCTCCAACGCAACGGTCACCAGCGGGGCTACGCAGTCGTGGTGTGGCGCGGTGATCGTCACGTTAGTGAACCAACGGACTTGACCGACAGCGAGGCCATCTCATACTGGCGAGTGGTGCTGACTGTCGGCCGAGCTCTAAAGAAGCACTTTGCCGCAGCACGAATGAA
>JAYUDU010000027.1:0-2716 GCA_043739605.1 Acidimicrobiales bacterium
CGCCCGAAACGAGGATGCCCTTGATGCAGCCGGCCGAAGCGAACGCCTTGAAGCCGGTACCCGCAAAGACCGGCGTCAGCTCGGTCAGCTCCATGGCGAACCGGAGGTCGGGCTTGTCGGATCCGAAGCGGTCCTGGGCATCGGCCCAGGTGATCTGGCTGAACGCGAACGCCGGCGACTCCCAGCCGTCGATCGGGCGGCCCGCGGCGGCGCAGCCAGCCGCGACGGCGTGGGTGATGAACGCCATGACGTCGTCTTGGGAGCCGAAGCTCATCTCCGCATCCAGCTGAGTGAACTCGAACTGGCGGTCGGCCCGCAGGTCCTCATCCCGCAGGCAGCGGGCGATCTGGTAATAGCGGTCGAGGCCGCCGACCATGCACAGCTGCTTGAACAGCTGGGGGCTCTGAGGCAGCGCGTAGAACTGACCGGGGCGCTGGCGGGACGGCACGACGAAGTCGCGTGCGCCCTCTGGCGTGGAGGCGATGAGGAGCGGCGTCTCGATCTCGACGAAGCCCTGGGAGTCCATGGCGGCGCGGATGCCCCGGTTGAGGGCGGCGCGCACCCGGAGGTTGCGCTGCATGCGGTCGCGCCGAAGGTCGACGTAGCGGTGGCGCAGGCGGACGGTCTCGTCGGTCGATGGGCCGCGGTCGTCGAGCGAGAACGGCGGCGCCAAGGCCTGGGACAACACCTCGACCGTGCAGTCGCCCAGCTCGATCGCTCCGGTGGGAAGGCCGTCGTTGACCGTTCCCTCTGGGCGGGGTCGGACGGTGCCGGTGATGCGCAACACCCATTCGCTGCGAGCCTCGACCGTGCCGGGGATGACGCACTGGGTGAGGCCGGTGTGGTCGCGGAGGTCGACGAACGCGAGGTGCTCGCCGTGCTCCCGGCGATGGGCCACCCAGCCGCACAGGCTGACGGTGGCGCCGGCATCGGGCGCCCGCAGATCGCCGCACCGGTGGGTGCGCAGTGCTGTGGATGGCCCAAGGCCTCCGGTGGGGCTCAGCTCGGTCACTTCAGGATCCTTTTCACTTCTTCGGTCAGGTCTTCGATCGGTACCGTGGTCTCGGTCCGCGCGCTCAGGTCCTTGATCTTCACGACGCCGTCGGCCCGCTCGTTGGCTCCGACGAGCACGGCGACGGCGAACCCCCGCCGCTCCGCGTACTTGAGCTGGTCGCTCAGCTTCTTCGGGTCTGGGAAGACCTCAGCGTTGATGCCGGCCGACCGCAGCCGACCGGCAAGGACCTGGAGCTGGGGGACGTCGTCTGCGCCGAACTGCGCGAACAGCACCGGCGCGGGCGTGGACGTCGAGCCGAGCTTGTCGAGCTGTTCGAGTGCGTCCATCAGCCGGTCGAGCCCGAGCGACGCTCCGACGCCGGGCAGCGGGGTCTTGGTGTAGAGGCCGGCGAGGTCGTCGTAACGCCCACCCGACATGACAGAGCCGATGCCCGGCAGGTCGTCGAGGAACGTCTCGAGGACGGTGCCGGTGTAGTAGTCGAGGCCGCGGGCGATGGACAGGTCGACGACCACCCGGCCGGGACCCGTCGGTCCGTGGGGACCGGATGGACGCGTAGCAAAGCCCGACGCCGCCGCGACCGCGAGGACGGCGCGCACTGCGGCGACGCCCACGGCGACCTCAGCGCCGCCGACCTTCTCGGCCCGCGCCAGCACGTCCTCGGCCTCGTCATCGGTCGATCCGAACGACCCGTCGGTACTCTTCGGTCCGACCCCTGGCGTGAAGCGCTGACCGCCGCCGGACCCGCCGAGGCTCGCTTCCGTCACCCCAGAGTGCGGAGCCACCACGTCGAGCAATGCGTGCGCCTGGGCGGAATCCAGCGCCGCCGGGCCGTTCTGCAGCTCGGCGAGCACCGCCGCCGCGCCGTGTTTGGCCAGCTTGTCGAGGGCGCGCAGCACTGGGCCGGAGCGCTCGGCGGCGCCGAGTGCGGCCAGCACGCCGTTGAGGATGCGGCGGTCGTTCACTCGCACGGTGAAGGCACCGACCGACAATGCCGTCAGCAACTGCAACACCACCAGCACGACCTCGGCGTCGGCGCCAGATGAGGTGGTGCCGATGGTGTCGATGTCGCACTGCAGGAACTCGCGGTAGCGGCCGGCTTGGGTGTTCTCGCCCCGCCACACCGGACCGACGTGGTAGCGCTTGAACGGCGTGCCGAGGCCCATCCCCGCGGCGACGTGCTGGGCAGCAAACCGGGCGAACGGCACCGTGAGGTCGAAGCGCAGCGCCACATCACGGCCGCCTTGGTCGCTGAAGCGGTAGAGCTGGCGCTGGATCTCTGCGCCAGCGTCGATCTTGCCGAGCAGCACCTCGGAGTACTCGAGAGCAGGCGTGTCGATGGGCGCGAAGCCGAACGAGCGGAAGACCGTCTTTGCTCTGTCGATGGCGCGCTCTCGGGGGATGGCGCGGGCAGGCTCGTGGTCGCGGAAGCCCTTGAGGGTGCGGGGGGTGATCACGACACGTGGCTCCTCGGGCTCTCGCGAACGAATGGGTCGCCTGGTCGGCGGGTTCTGGCTGGCGCCGTCGGCCGAGCGACCGGCCAACCTAGCGGAGTCGGCGCGCGCCGCCCGAGAGGTTTGTGGGTGTCCGGGAGGGGGAACTTGAGATCATGACCATGATCCCTGACCCTGCACTCGGTGGCGCCATGATCCCTGTCATCGACCCGATCGGCGCTGCCGGCGGCTTTCCGATCATGCTGACGCT